>JAHJFL010000051.1 GCA_018824795.1 bacterium
ATTAATTTTATAATAAATACTATTTTTATTTTAACTAAGATAGAATAGTACATTCTTATACACAGGAGAGAAAATGAATAAACTTATAAAAATCGCTTTTAGTGCGGCTTTAATCTTAAGCGTTGGTGCTACATCTTCATTTGCAAGTGCAGATAAAGGTCAGAAACTTTTTGCTAAAAAATTAAAGAAACCTTGTGGTATTACTGGTGCTGCAATGGCTGGAAAACACACACAATCAGAGTGGACTGAAATTAAAGAAGATGGCAAAATCGCTGAAGAAATCAAAAAAATCTGTCCAGCGGTAACAGATGGTGATGTAAAAGAAGATTATATTGAGCACTACTTTGACTTTTTCCACGAATACGGAAGTGACAGCGGAAACGTTCCAGCTTGTTAATCCATTTTTTCTCTCTCTAAATTCTTTTTACGAGAGGGAAAAACTCCTCAATCAATTACCCCTTTCAACAACTCTACAACTTTTTTCAAATATAATCTTTTAAAGTAATCTATACATAAATGGTTTAGCATGCCCAAAATATATCACCACATAAAAGAGCGTTCACAAATCGTAAGCTTCAATCGCTTAAATGAAAATTCTTTAGCATATGTAACAAAATACAGCGGTGTGAAAATAATAGATATAAATGACTATACAACTAAACTAAAGCTTGTCCATAGCGATCTCGGAGAGGAAACTACGGCCATTTGTTTTAGTCAAGATACGAGATTGATGGCATTTGCAAACAGCACTGTTGTATATGTAGTCGATTTAGAGACTAAAAGTCTCATAAAAAATATAACAATTCCCAATGAAAAAATCGAAATACTTACCTTTTGCCCCGTGTCAACCTACCTTATTGCAGGGACAGATTGTGGAAGAGTATATCAGTATAAATATAACAATGCTTCTATGCTCTCTCGTATTTGTTCTTTTCCACATAAAGCAAAGAGAACTAAAATAAATTTTGTAAGCGCTTTCGCTATGCACAACCAGATACTTGCCTGTTCTGGGTTTGGGGGTGCACTATTTGTTATTGATTTGCACTCGAAGATTCGAAGAAATATTTTAATAGAGCAGGGTAGCAGAATTAACGCGCTTTGTTTTATTGATGAAAATACTCTGATAAGTGCCAATGTTGACGGAGATGTCCTTATTCATGCTCTTAATAACACAAAGGAGCCAAAACTTATTGATGCTCCTTTTAAGAATATACACAATATAGTAAAAACGCCAAACAGTGACTACGTTCTTATAAGTGCCGAGACCAACTATATTTCCCTTTTAGATATAAAAAGAGTAAAAATTGCAAATGTAAAATATATAGAATTTGAGAAAAAAATAAGTAAAATTACTCTTTTACACAATGAATCTCTTTTTGTTGCGCTTGAAGATTCACAAATACTCAACGTAAAACTTCCAAATAGAGCTCAACTCAAAGCACTGGTGATACAAAATGCTCTCTATGAAGCGTATAGGCTTATTGAAAAGGCGCCTATTCTTCATAATACCATAGAGCATAAACTTCTCGAAAAGAGATATAAAGAGATCTACAAGGAAGCCCTGCATGCTTTAATGAATCAAAATAAAGCACATGCACTTAAATGTGTAGCTCCGCTCAAAGGCATCCGTTCTAAAGAGAATGAAATAAGCTCTTTATTTCGAGCATTTGAGAATTATGATAGATTTAAAATACATTATTTTGAAAAAAAATACGCTCTTTGTTACGCAATGACCTCAAAATTTGAGCCACTTATGCAAACACCGCTTTATGAAAAAATAGAAGAAGTGTGGAGAGATAGCTTTAAAAATGCCTATAGGCATCTGTCTCTAGGAGATGTACAAAGTGCAAAAGCTCTCCTGCATGAATATCTCACTATTACCTCTAAACGTAAGATTATTAAACTGCTCTTGACTCAGGAGAGTGATTTCATGACATTTTTATATGCTGTAGACTCCAATGATTTTCAAACCGTTGATGAACTCATATATAAAAATAAACTTTTTTTAGAAACACCCACATATATAAGGCTCAATCAAAGTATAGAAAAAAATATAAAAAAGATAGATCTCTTCATCAAGCAAGGGGAACTTAAAAAAGCAAAAGAGCATCTCAAACTCTTTAAAAACACAACGTTTCTAAAAGATGAACTTGAGCGACTTATTACAAGTTTCAATGCTATGATTAAGTTGCAAAACGCGTACAAAGCAAATAATTTTAAAGCCTGCTACGAGATTCTTGATACAAACAAAAGCCTAAACGCAACAGAACTAGGCATTAGCCTAAATAAACGCTGGGCAGCACTTGTAAATGAATGTGAGGAGTACGCACTGAGCGGTGATGCAAAAAGCATAAAAATTACATTGGACAAGCTCATAAGCATAAGCACAAGAACAGATAAAATTGGAGATCTTCTTCGTGTAAGCTTTCAGTCAAAAATCAAAGCTTTTTTACTCGATGAAAACTATCAGGGTGCCCAAAATATTATCTACTCTTACATCGATATCTTTGGCAATGATAATGAAATGAGGCAACTAATGAAAGGATATGAGAAACTTTGTGGAAAAAAACTGGCCATAACGATTAATGATGGCGTATGGACCCCACGAGATGCATGGATATACGCAGATATTATAATAGAATATGCAACAAAATCTCTAAAATAATTCTACTTCATAATCTCAATGAGCGTATTCACACTATCTTCAAAAGCGATCTGCAGCGTTGATTTTTGCGTTAAAAAGGCTTCCATATCCTCTTTTTTAGCTATTGCTTTATCAAGTTCAACATCACTTCCTTTTGTATAGGCTCCTATTCGGATAAGAACTTCATTCTCTTTAAGAAGTGTGTGATAGCGTCTAAACTTCATAACAGATTTGAGATGTTCATCACTTATAATGTCGTTCATGACTCTTGAAGCAGAATTTAAAACATGAATAGGCGGATATATACCAAAGTCTGTCAGCTCGCGCGATAAAACAATATGTCCATCTAAAATAGAACGTGATTGATCGGCAATAGGGTCACTCATGTCATCACCTTCTATAAGAACAGTGAAAAACGCAGTAATAGAGCCTTTCCCATCCTCTTTTCCGGCTCGCTCCATGAGTTGCGGTAAAAGAGTTAAAGAAGAGGGCGGATAACCTTTTGAGGTTGGCGGTTCCCCGAGTGCAAGACCAATTTCACGCTGTGCCATAGCAAAACGTGTCACTGAGTCCATAATAAAAAGAACGTCAAGACCTTGGTCTTTAAAATACTCTGCAACGCTCATAGCAGCAAAAGCTCCGTACTTACGCATCAAAGGAGAATCATCACTTGTCGCAACAATTATGACCGTATTTTCAAGATTGCCGCCGAGATTCTTTTCTATAAATTCAGGAACTTCACGGCCACGCTCACCTATGAGCGCTACGACTTTTATAGGTGCATCTGCTCCACGGACAATCATTCCCATCAGCGTTGACTTTCCAACGCCGCTTCCTGCAAAAATTCCAAGCTTTTGGCCTTTTCCACAGGTTAAAAGTCCATCTATACTTTTCACTCCAACACTGAAAACTTCATTTATCATACCGCGTTTCATTGGAGCAATCGGCATTTTAATGATTGGGGAAAGTTTGGAGTTATTGATACTTCCTTTGCCGTCAATCGGATGCATAAAAGGATTAACAACACGGCCAAGAAGAGCCTCTCCAACAGGAATATTCAAACCAGTAGAGTCTAAAAACACTCTATCACCCGAGCAAAAACCCTCTACAAATGAAAATGGAGTAATAAAAAAAGTAGCACCGTCTATCTCTGTAACCATACCTATAGTCTCTTGAGCAGTTGCGTTTGAGACAATTTTAACCATGTCACTAATACTTACTTTGAGACCTGTGGCCGTGACAATGGTTGCGTTTATCTTTACAACCTCGCCAAAGGCTACAGAATAGTCTTTAGAGGAGAGTTTTTCTTTGAGTGATTTTAGTGGCATCTACAGTTGCCTAGTATCTTGTACCGGTAGGAGAGTTAATGAGAGAGAAAAACTCACTTCTCGTTTTCTCATCTTTTTTAAACAAGCCGCGCAGTGCTGAAGATGTTGTTGTAGAGTTGATTTTTTCAACTCCGCGCATTTCCATACACATATGACGTGCAGCTATAACAACTGCTACACCCTTTGGCTGTATGGTACTCATAATTGCATCTGCTATCTGCTCTGTTAATTGCTCTTGTATCTGCATACGACGGGCAAAAACATTGACAACACGAGGTATTTTTGAGAGACCGACGACTTTGCCATCTGGAATGTAAGCCACATGAACACGCCCAATAATTGGGAGTAGGTGATGTTCACATGTAGAATAAAATTCTATATCTTTTATAAGAACCATTTCATCGTTAGAGCTTGTAAACAGTGCTTTCTCCAAGATTTCTTTTGGGTTTTCTTTGTAACCGCCGAATATAAATTCATAAGCTTTTCTTACACGTTTTGGAGTTTCCAAGAGCCCTTCTCGCTCAGGATTTTCTCCAACGTGCAGCATCATCTCTTTTACTGCGTTTTCAAAGTCCAAATCTTCTTTTTTCACACTATGCCCTTTTATGATACAAAAACGTGTGGTACGATTAGAGGATACTTTTTCATTTTTCTATAAATATGTTTTCTCACAACTTGGCGTAGATCATTCTCAAGTGCTCTTGGATTCTCAATCATGCCCTCTTTAAGATGAATTAAAAAGTGTTCTAAGATATCTTCCATCTCTTTAGCAAATGCTTTATCTTTTCTGTCTGCAACAATTCCGAAAGTCGTAACTTTTGGTTTTTCTAGCATTTTTGAGTGTTTTCCGTCTACCTGAGCAACAATCATAACAATACCATCAGACGCAAGTTTTTGACGATCTAAAACGATATCATCTTCAATTTGGTGGTTATTTTGATTATCAATATAAGTTTTACCAGTTTTAACAGTTTTAACTTTTCTCATGTATTTTGGTGCAACTTCTATCTGCTCACCGTCTGTCATAAGAATGATATTTCTCTCCGGAACACCACACATCATACCAGTCTCTTTGTGCTTCATAACATGGTTATATTCACCGTGAATTGGCAAGAAGAATTTAGGATTAACTAAACGCAGCATCAGCTTCTGCTCTTCCATACTCGCATGGCCCGAAACGTGAATATCTCTGTCTGTTGCTACTCTTGCACCTGCACGCTGAAGATGATTTAACATTCCAGAGATAGAGCCTTCGTTACCAGGAATTGCACGAGACGAAAGAACAATAAGGTCTGTCGGCTTTATTTTAATATGTCTGTGTTCACCGATTGACATTCTAAAAAGTGCTGAATTTGGCTCACCTTGTGAACCAGTTGTCACTATAAGAACATCTTTGTCGCTGCAATGTGCCACTTCTTCAGCATCAATAAATATATTTTTAGGAAATTTCAAATAGTCATACTGCATCGCGACTTCAAGATTTCTCTCCATAGAACGACCAATAACACATACTTTACGACCATATTTTATACCGTACTGAATAGCTTGCTGTACACGGTGAATATTAGAGCTGAACGTTGAAAGAATAACTCTTCCTTCTGCTTTAGAAAAAATTCTGTCAAACGCAGGTGCAACGCTGAGTTCTGAAGGAGTTGCAATTGTATTATAAGAGTTTGTCGAGTCACTTAAAAGACATAAAACACCTTTTTCTCCATAATGAGCAAGTCTATGTAAGTCTGCTGTATAGCCATCTACAGGAGTATAGTCTATTTTAAAGTCACCTGTGTGAATAATTGTTCCCGCAGCTGTAGTTACGGCTATTGAAGATGAATCAATAATTGAGTGTGTCATATGCATCCACTCAACTTCAAAGTCATTTCCTATTTTGTAAACAACTCTTTTTTCAATTGGATTAAAATATTTTCTGTGCTCTGAAATATGGTGTTCGTCAAACTTATTTCCAATCATTGCAAGAGGAAGCGGTGTACCGAAAATAGGGAATTGCATCTCTTTGTAAAGATATGGCATAGCTCCGATGTGGTCTTCGTGTGCGTGAGTAATAATTACACCCACAATTTTGTGTTTGATTTCACGTAAATATGTAAAATCCGGGATTAAGATGTCAACACCGTGCATATCTTCATCTGGAAAACTCATCCCAACGTCGATTAAAATTGCTTCTTTTTCTGTTTCAAAAACTGCTATATTTCCGCCGATTTCACCGAGTCCACCAAGCGGAGTGATACGTACTTTTGCATTTGAGTTTAAATCTAATTTATAATGAGGATTAAGTCTTTGTTTATGTGCTTCTTGATTTCTAGTTACAAATTCTTTTAAATTTTCATCAATTGGCGCACTTTGACGGCGATTGCGATTTTTATTATTGCTTTTGTTTCTATTGGCACTATTTGCATTAGCTGGCTTTGCATTTGGAGCTTTTTCGCTCGCTACACTTGGAGCTTTCTCACCAGTTGCATTTTGTGCATCTGATTTCTCTGGGTTAGGTCTCGGTCTATTGTTTGGTCTTCTGTTATTATTTGGTTTGCGATTAGCTGCGGGAGCACTATTCTCTGGTGTCCCTTGATTCTCTTCTGTCATCCAAACTCCTTTGTATTTTGTTATAGAGTTGGTGATAGTCTCCGGTTGCGACTTGATGAGGGCGTATCGTTAATGTAAGTTCCAATTCCTGGAATACTTCAGTCAGAGCACTTTTATCATACTTTGAAGAGAGGTTTTTCATAAGTGTTTTTCGAGGCTGCGAAAATGCAACTCTTAGCATATCCTCGAACTCTTTATCACTTCTGTCACTTCTCTTTTCTATGAGAAAAACTGCAGAATCAACCTTTGGCTGTGGTTCAAACGACGTTGGGGGGACTTTAACAATAATGTTAGATTCCGCAACGCTTTGAGTTATAATACTCAAAGCTCCAAAAACGCTATCTCCAGAATCAGCACAAAACTTATCTGCCACTTCTAGCTGTACCATTACAAGCATATTTTTACACATTGGATCTGCGAGTGCCTTCAATATGATGTTTGTAGCAATATAATAGGGCAAATTAGCCACTAAATCATAAGGCTCATCAATGAGGCTACTCTGCCAAGCTTCTAAAACATCTCCACAGTGGATGTGGAGTCGCTTGGTGGCGATCTCTTCTTTAAATGTGCTTTGTAACAGTTTACATAAATCGGTATCGACCTCAAAAGCTTCCACACTTTTGACATCAACTAAAAATTTAGTTAAATCACCTAAGCCAGGCCCAATTTCAACGATTTTATTATCATTTTTGGGCATCGCTTCGACGATTTTTAACAAAACTCCTTCATCTTTAAGAAAGTTCTGTCCATATTTCTTTTTTGCTACGACGCTCTGTTTTTTCATAAACATGAGTGTATACTAATATTTCTTACATAAAGGTAACATTTATATAAGAATTTGCAATTCATCTCATTTTTTGTAAGTAAATACCCAAGAGGCAGAGTGATTGGGATGTGCCCATAACTCTGTAATTTTTTAATAAGCAAATAAAAAGTAGTAAATCATCACGCCCATAATAGAAGTAATGCTCATTCCAAGATAGACTAACATCCCTAATTTTTTATGCGATTTTACAATAGGTATGCTTTTTAATCTAAACTCTTTAACCGCACTGTAGATAAGTATCGAATACAAAACAACTGTAGCTAGCGCGATTAAAATATGTATTAACAAGAAGATAATCATAAAAGTTTCATTTGCATTACTTTGCTCCATAAACGCAGAAAAACCACCGGAGATTCTTACACCTACTTCAAAAACACCAACTACAAGAAGCGTAAAAACAAAAATCACCAACTGCATTTTATAATGAAGTTCATAGCGTTTTTTTACCGCCACAAAAATTGCACTTCCCATTAAAAGCGGTAAAATACCGAAATAGAAAGTCACTAAATCCATATAAAACGGTGCACTTGTACCTAAAAATCCTGTTTCAAACATAGTTTAGCCTTATCATTTTTATAAATTTAACCGCAATTATATCCATATTTTCTTCCTTCTAAAACACTAAAACTATTCATAAGTCTAGCATTGTATAATTGCGCATTATTCACTGATGTTATACACTTAAAACGAGCAAAGCCCGTTTTAGTGCCAAGGATACGCATGTCCTTTTCAAACCCCTAAAGCTTTTGCATTTGTGCGAAAGCTTTACTAAGTTATTACGAGGCTTATCTACTATGAACTATTTTGCTAAAAGAATTATTCCTTGTCTTGATGTTAAAGATGGACGCGTTGTTAAAGGTGTTAATTTTGTCGGGCTTCAAGATGCAGGTGACCCTGTTGAAGTTGCCCGCAGATACAATGAGGAAGGGGCTGATGAGCTCACTTTTTTAGATATTACAGCTTCAAGCGACAATCGTGACACCATAGTAGATATAGTAGCTCAAGTAGCCCGTGAGATTTTCATACCGCTCACAGTTGGCGGAGGCATTAGAAAACTCGAAGATATTTACAAGCTTTTAAATGTAGGCTGTGACAAAGTGAGTGTAAATTCTGCCGCCATTAAACGCCCAGAGCTCATCGATGAAGGCGCAAAACGTTTTGGTTCTCAGTGCATTGTAACTGCCATAGATGTCAAACGCAGCGGTGACAAATACCATGTCTTTTTAAATGGCGGACGTGTTGATACAGGTCTTGATGCTGTAGAGTGGGCAAAAGAAGTCGTTGACCGTGGCTGTGGAGAGATTTTACTTACATCCATGGACGCTGATGGAACAAAAGCCGGTTTTGAGCTCAATATTACTGAACAAATTTCACGCGCTGTAAATGTGCCTATTATTGCAAGTGGTGGAGCAGGGACGATGGAACACATTAAAGAAGCTTTTTTACACGGTGCTGACGCAGCACTTGCCGCGAGCATTTTTCATTATAAAGAAATTGACATTATGGACCTCAAACGCTACCTTCATGACAATAATATTCCGGTAAGACTTTAAGCATGATTATCTGTGCCGGTAATAATGAAAACTTTAGTTTTGCACAACCCATGGGAGTAGGGCTCATTGAGACTGCCATGAATTTAACACGGCTTTGCCTCTTTGACAAACCCGAATTTTTACTCTTTGTAGGAACTGCAGGAAGTTATGGTGAAGCAAAAGTATTTGATATTATTGAATCAAAAACAGCTGCTAACATTGAACTTGCGTTTTTAAGTAACGATGCCTATACACCGCTAGACAATGTAGTAACAACTAACACGACTAACAAAAAAGATATTGTTATTAACTCTTCTAACTATATATCTACAAACCAAGAGTTAGCTCATAGCTTTTTAAAATTTGGTATAGGCTGTGAAAATATGGAGTTTTTTGCTGTTTTAAAGATTGCTCAAGAATTCAATATTCCTGCCGGTGGCGTTTTTTGCATAACAAACTATACTAACAAAACTGCTCATGAAGATTTCTTAAAAAACCATGAACATGCAAAAGAACTCCTGGAAGTTCATGTAAAAAAACGTATTAAAGAACTAACAGCAAACCGGGAGACTCTTTAAATATGAGCACACTAAAACCATCACTTCTTGATTTCACTCAAAAAGAACTCATGGAGCAAATAAAACCATCTTTTAGAGTCAAGCAGATTTTCGGTTGGCTTTACCATCAATATGCACAAGATTTTGATGAGATGAAAAATATTCCAAAAGTACTCAAAGAAGAACTTGCACAAAAATTTATTGTTAATCCTATGAAAATCATCCGCAAAGAAATTTCTAGCGATGGAACAATAAAATATCTTTTTGAACTTCAAGACGGTAAAACAGTTGAAGCAGTTTGGCTGAAGATGAAAGATGAAATTCGTGATGAGAATGATGAACTTACTCAAGAAGCAAAATACACTATCTGCGTTTCCACACAAGTTGGATGTAAAGTCGGGTGTTCTTTTTGTCTTACAGCCAAAGGTGGATTTACAAGAGATTTAACTGCTGGAGAAATTGTTGCTCAGGTAGTAAATCTCAAACGCGATAATGACCATAAACATAATAGAAAAATAAACATTGTTTATATGGGAATGGGTGAGCCTCTAGATAATCTTGCTAATCTCGCGAAAGCTATAGAGATCTTCCAAGAAGAAGATGGCTTGGCAATCTCAGGTAAACGCCAAACCGTCTCTACAAGTGGTCTTAGCTCTAAGATAGATAAGCTGGGTGAGATGGACTTGGGTGTACATATTGCAATATCTCTACATGCTGTTGATGATGAGCTTCGTACAGAGCTTATACCTATGAATAAGGCTCACAACATAAACTCTATTATAGAAGCTGTCAAACGCTTCCCTATAGATACAAGAAAAAGAGTAATGTTTGAATATCTGGTCATTAAAAATAAAAATGATGATTTGGCCTCTGCTAAAAAGCTTGTCAAGCTCCTTAGTGGTATAAAAGCGAAGGTGAATCTTATCTTCTTTAACCCATATCCTGGAACTACCTACGAAAGACCGACAAGAGCTGATATGGTTGCGTTTCAAGAATATTTGACTAGCCATGGTCTGCTTTGTACGATACGTGATTCCAAAGGTATAGATATTAGTGCTGCTTGTGGACAATTAAAAGAAAAAACAGAAGGAGAACTGTAATGGATTTTACGGAAATATTTCAATTGGTATTTTTAGTCGCTGTGTTTGTCGTTGGAGTTGTTGGCTTTATGATAGCCGCTACAAAAAAGGACTAACCTCAAAAAGAGCATGAAAGAAGTAGGCGGTCAACACACCAGGGAGACCGTCTATGAATGTAATCTTACCTTACTTTCCTTATAGAAAAATAATCTCAAAATCTTCCCTTACTAAACTTAAATAAAATATAACTTTCTAACTTTTTCTTAAATTTACTCAAAGTGGGAAGTATTCACACATTGTTCTAAAGTGTGAATATTATCACATACGAAGTAGGCTAAATTTTAAAATTCACTCTTTTTTTAAGAATTTTTTTATATAAATTAAACCTGAATCATAATCCTTTTATCTTCCTTAAAGCCCATAATATAGGCCTTTTATAAATTTTATAAACGAATCTTATTAATATAATAAATGAAAAAATGATAGTTGATAAAGTTATTCACATCTAAAAAAATTATTGCTTAATAATCTACTATACTTCTTCAAATATTTCAAATGGAGTTATTGGCGTTTTCAGAAAGAATGTTTCACATGAAACATTCTTTCTGAAATAAACTTTCTTTTTTTTAAGAATTTAAAGCTTCAAAACAAATTTTTTCAAAATCTATATTACTTTTGAAATTATAAACATTTCCATAAAGTTCAAATTCTAATTCATTCGCATGAAGAAGTAATCTAGACGCTCCAGATTTCTCAACTCTAAATTCATCACTTAACTCTTTGTCAAGAAACAAAACAATATCTTCTTCACTTTGACCATAAATTGGATCACCAACAATTGGATGTTTCACGTGAAACAAATGAACACGAATTTGATGTTGTCTTCCAGTATGAGGAGAACACTCAAGAAGTGTCATATTAAGTTCTGGAAAATACTTTAAAGGTCTAAAGTGTGTTTTAGATTCTTTTCCGCGCTCATCTACTTTTACAACCATTCGAACAATTGCACTTTCATCTTGTGCTCTTAATAGTTTGGCTTCCACAGTTAACTCTTCTTTAAATTCTCCATGAACTAAAGCCAAATACTTTTTTTTCATATCACGCTCTTGAAACATCATTTTAATGTCTCTCTCACTCTTTTTGTTTCTCGCACACAAAACAAGCCCACTTGTCTCTTGATCTATTCTATGCGCTATATTTGCATCCATTCCAAACTGAAATTTTAATTCATCTATTAAAGAGTAGGGTGTCTTTCTATTTTGAGGGTGAATCAATAAACCGCTTGGCTTATCAAAGAGAACGAAATCATCATGAATAGCATGTGGAACTAAACCTTTAGTTAAGGGCACAAAGTGAATAAATTCAAAATCTCCTTCTATCTCTTGTCCTGCTTTAGTAATAGCAATACCATCAACCAAGAGTCTTCCTTTGGCTATTAATCTTTGAGATTCTTTTTGAGTATAGCCTAACTCTTTTATAAGATATAAGAATGCTCGCTGCTTTATAGGAGCATTCATTTTTTTTAAAATAAATGGCAAGGTTTAATCCTTCTTTTACTAAAGATTTTGTAGAATAAGTAACTTTTATATTTTCGAATTTTAACACAAAAAAATTATATAGTTATCAAAGGGCGTACATATGGTAGATAGATATTCCAGAGAAGAGATGAGTTCTAAATGGACTTACCAGGCAAAATATCAGGCTTGGCTAGATGTGGAAAAAGCAGTTGTCAAAGCATGGGCTAAGCTAGGGAAAATTCCGCAGGACGATGCAGATAAAATAGTACAAAACGCAGGCTTCGATATAAAGCGTATAGATGAGATAGAAGCCGTTACGCGTCATGACCTCATTGCGTTTACAACAAGTGTATCTGAAACTCTCGGGGAAGAGAGTAGATGGTTTCACTATGGTATGACTTCTTCAGACACAGTAGATACTGCAGTTGCACTTCAGATGAAAAGTTCACTAGAGTTAATCATTGAAGATGTGAAGATGATTATGGAGTCCATCAAAAAAAGAGCGATGGAACACAAGATGACTTTAATGGTTGGACGTTCTCATGGTATTCATGGCGAGCCGATAACATTTGGTCTTGTCTTAGCTGTTTGGTATGACGAGATGGCAAGACATTTAGAAAACCTTGAACAGACTATGGATGTTATCTGCGTTGGTCAAGTAAGTGGAGCAATGGGTAACTTTGCTCACGCTCCTCTAGAACTTGAAGAACTGACATGTGAAGAGTTAGGCCTTAAAGCTGCTCCAGCATCTAACCAAGTTATTCAACGTGACAGATATGCAAGACTTGCAACTAGCTTGGCGCTGATGGCTTCTTCTATAGAGAAGTTTGCAGTTCAAGTTCGTCACTGGCAAAGAACTGAAGTGTATGAGTGTGAAGAGTATTTTGCAAAAGGACAAAAAGGTTCTTCTGCAATGCCACATAAACGCAACCCAATCCTAACAGAAAACATAACTGGTTTGGCGCGTATGATTCGCTCATATGCAATTCCTGCAATGGAAAATGTAGCACTCTGGCATGAGAGAGATATCTCACACAGTTCGACTGAGCGTTTTTGGTTACCGGATAGTTTTATAACAACTGACTTTATGTTACACCGTATGAATAACGTAATAGCTAACCTAACTGTTTACCCAGAAAACATGATGAGAAATCTAAACCTAACAGGCGGACTTGTTTTCTCTCAAAGAGTTTTACTAGAATTACCACTTCAAGGTGTAAGCCGTGAAGATGCTTACAGAATCGTTCAAAGAAACGCAATGAAAGTTTGGGAAGAGATTCAGCAAGGCAAACCTACAACAAACGCAGAGGGTGAATCGCTTTATCTCAACCATTTGTTAGCGGATGAAGAACTAAGAGCTTCACTCAGTGAAGAACAAATCCGTGAGTGTTTTAACTATGATTATTACACTAAGAATGTAGATAACATATTTGCTAGAGTTTTTAAATAATACAGATTTAATAACCAGCTACTATGATATAAAACAAATATGAAGGACGTAAGATGAAAATAAATTTTTCACTTGAAATAGATAAAGAAATTTTAAAAGATGTATTTAATTTTATTAAAATAATTTTATGGGGTATGTTTCTATGATAACAGTTATAAAAAGAAATGGAAGAACAGAACAGTTAGACATTACTAAAATCCAAAAGTACACTTCTGCAGCAGTGAAGGATTTGTCAAATGTTTCTCAAAGTGAATTAGAAGTTGATGCGCAGATTCAATTTCGTGATGGTATAACATCTAAAGAGATACAACAAACGCTGATTAAAACAGCGGTTGACAAGATAGACATAGATGCTCCTAACTGGACGTTTGTTGCATCGCGTTTGTTTCTCTTTAACCTTTACCACCAGGTAAATGGTTTTACAGGGTATGGTTCACTTCAAACTTATTTTGAGCGTGGAGAGAAAGAAGGACGTATCCTTTATGGTTTAAAAGAGATGTATGATCTTGATGCATTAGAAAAACATATTAAGCCTGAGCGTGATATGTTATTTAACTATCTTGGTGTAAAAACTCTTTATGACAGATATCTTATCAAAGATAGAAACTCAGACCCTATAGAGCTTCCTCAGCACATGTTTATGGCAATTGCCATGTTCTTAGCGCAACGTGAAGAAAAACGCGAAGAGTGGGCTATAAAGATTTATGACATGATATCTTTGTTTGAGGTTATGTTAGCAACTCCAACTCTCTCAAACGCAAGAACAACAAGACACCAGCTAAGCTCTTGTTACATTGGTTCTACTCCTGACAACATCGAAGGTATCTTTGATGCTTACAAAGAGATGGCAATGCTTTCAAAATTTGGTGGAGGTATTGGTTGGGACTGGACACAAGTTCGTTCAATGGGCTCTTACATAGATGGACATAAAAACGCAGCCGGCGGAACAGTTCCATTTCTAAAAATAACAAACGACATTGCAATTGCAGTTGATCAGTTAGGTACTAGAAAAGGTGCAATAGCGGTTTATCTTGAGCCTTGGCACATAGACATAAATGACTTTTTAGATCTTAAGAAAAACTCTGGAGAAGAGCGTCGTCGTGCACATGATTTATTTCCTTCTCTTTGGTTAAATGACTTGTTTATGAAAAGAGTTCAAGAGGACGGTATCTGGACACTTTTTGATCCGTACGATTGTGGTGCTTTAGCAGCGGTTCATGGTGAAGAGTTTAACAAAATGTATCTTGAGTTTGAACAAAATGAAGCACTCATAAAAGAAAAAGTCAAAGCAAAAGTGTTATGGAAAAAAATCCTGACTTCTTACTTTGAAACTGGTTCTCCATTCCTTTGTTTTAAAGACAACGCTAACAGAGCTAACCCAAATGATCACTATGGAGTTATTAGAAGCTCAAACCTTTGTACAGAAATTTTTCAAAATACAGAACCAAATCATTACAAAATAAAATTCATTTTTGAAAACGGTGATAGTATTAGTTATGAAGAAGATGAGTTAGTAACAGTAGACAGTGGGTTAGTAAAACCTGCTAAAAAAGTTACAGCGCTTGATTCGCTTGGCGGACTTCCAATTTATGTTGTTGAAAAAGAAAAAGTAGATGGAGCAACTGCAGTTTGTAACCTTGCTTCTATTAACTTGTCTCGCGTAAATTCTAAAGAAGATATAGATAGAATTGTCCCAATTGCTGTTCGTGCACTTGATAACGTTATAGACCTTAACTTCTACCCTGTAGAAAAAGTAAAACGCACTAACATGAGAAGCCGTTCAATTGGACTTGGTGTTATGGGTGAAGCTCAAATGCTAGCCGAGAAAAAAATCATGTGGGGAAGTCAAGAGCACTTCGACAAAATTGATGAGATTATGGAATCTGTTAGTTATAACACAATAAATGCCTCTTCAGATATCGCTCTTGAAAAAGGAGCATATCCAGAATTTGCAGGTTCAAAATGGAGCAGAGGAATTATGCCTCATGACCATGCAACTGCAGAAGTTATCAATCTTGTTGATCGTGGCGGATTATTTGCTTCAACATATGAGTGGGATGAATTACGCACAAAAGTAAAACGCCAAGGTATGAGAAATGGTTACTTAATGGCTGTTGCACCTACTAGTTCTATTTCTATCTTAACAGGCACTACACAAGCGATTGAACCTGTATTTAAACGCAAGTGGTTTGAAGAGAACTTATCTGGACTGATTCCGGTAGTTGTTCCAAATCTCTCACCGGACACTTGGGCTTACTATACACCGGCTTATGATTTAGACCAAAGAATACTTATTAGAGCTGCTGCGATTCGCCAAAAATGGATAGATCAAGGTCAGAGTTTAAATATCTTCATAACGCTAGATAAAGCAAGCGGTAAATATCTTAACGACATTTATATGTTAGCTTGGAAGTTAGGTCTCAAATCAACATACTACCTGCGTTCACAATCTCCTGAACTTGCAAGTGATGTAGAAGACAGATCTATGGAATGTGTTGGTTGTCAATAGGCCGATGAAACCACTTTTAGCAAAAAATATAAATGCATTTTTAAAAAGATTCAACAGTTTTAGAGATGGAGAAATTCGCTCAATTGAAGTGATTTCTCCAACACAAATGAAAGTAACTCTAGCTGGCCAAGACGAGGGAAGAAGTTTTGACTGGATTAGTTTAGAACTTGAATTTAGTGGTGTGAATGATGCAAAACTTGTAGAAAATTCCAAACTTTCTTTCATCGATATGTATGAAGGAATAAGCATAGTCAGTCATGAGGGATCCATTGCATTTGCTGTTGGGGAACATAATAATCTGTCTCAATTAAAAAATAGTACTCTATACACAATAGGCAGCAGTGTAAAATATAAAGAGGGTGCTTTTTAATTCAAAAGAAAAATGTGTTAGTAACTAAGTTAGCTCTCTAATACATTTTAAAATATTTCAATTACTGCGTTTAACAAAAAAATTTCTTTTCGTCACAACATCTCTTTTTAAAATTTACAAAAACAAATCAGCCGTTTATCTAGTATAAGTAATTTAAGTATAAAATTATCCTCTTAAGATACTAAAAAATCAAGGAGAAAAAATGCATGTTATTTGTCCTCACTGCTTAAGTGTCAATAATATTCCGATTAAAGATTCCTATACAAAAGCGAACTGCGGAAAATGTAAAAAATCACTTTTAGATACAAAACCGATTGAGCTAACAAACAGTAATTTTGATGAGGTTATAGTCAACAGTGACATTCCTGTTATAGTTGACTTTTGGGCCCCGTGGTGTGGACCTTGTAAAATGATGGGACCAAACTTTGAAAAGTCTGCTAAAAACTTTCCTCTCAAAACATTATTTGTAAAAGTAAATACAGAAAATGAACAAAACCTCGGTGCAAGATTCGGCATAAGAAGTATTCCTACACTCATGATATTTAAAAATTCAAAAGAAGTTCACAGAGTTTCTGGAGCCTTGGATGAAATGAGTTTAAATAGACTTGTCGAACAGTTTAAGTAAAACTGTTCTAACAAGAAATTATTTAATGTATGAACAGCAGTAGTCAGTAACACTTTTAATTTTAATATCAAAAGCACTGTTTGCCTCAACGGTAAACGAACATGGAGTAGTCATAGATATAAAATGATCGCTTCCTGGTAATTTAAGTTCAAAATCTCCAGAGTATATTTCCATAATCTCTTTATCTTGAGTATTAAATGTGTAATCACCTTCAAGCATAATTCCTAAAGATTTTATACTTCCGTCTTCCATCTCTATTGTTCTGCTTGTAACTTTTCCATCATAATAAACATTTGCATTTTTTACTACATTTACATTGTTAAATTTTGCCATTTCATCGCCTTTATTTTTTAGAAGGATTATACCTATTTAGTTATTTAGAGGCACTTAATCTTACTCTTTGAGAGTGTGTTATAGCCACAGCAATCGCATCCGTAATATCTAAAGGTTTTATCTCTTTTTTTATATTTAGCAGTTTTTTTACCATAAACGCAACCTGCTCTTTACCTGCCTTTGCTTTTCCGGTCAGTGCTTTTTTTACCTGAAGAGCAGTATACTCATGAAAAGTTCCAAATTCCTGTAAAAGTTTTAACATAATAGCCCCTCGAAATTGTGCCAGTTTTATTGTTGTGGCAGGATTATGTGCATAAAAAATATCTTCCATTGCAACTTCATGAATCTCATGTGTTTTGAAAATAATTTCCAAACCTTCAACCATTTGAGGAATTTGAAATTGTAAATCTTCTGCTTTCATTTTAATAAGTCCGGCTTCAATAAGAGAAATTTTGCCATTTTCTAAAGATATTAGAGCATAACCCATATTTCTGGTTCCTGGGTCTATTCCAAGTATTGTCATAATCTTCCATTAAACGTTATTTACTGAGATTATATACCAAATAACTCTCTATTCACATAAATCACATTTAGTTATTCACATTATTTTAACCATATTTTATGTCTTTAGAGAGTATTATTCACATATAAATAACTCATTAGGCAATAACTGTGAATATAGGTCAAGAAGTACTAGAAATGCTCAAACAAGAGATTACTGACATTGAATATAATAGATATATTAAACATTTGAAATACGATGCTAAAAACTCAACGAGTGATTTAGCTATTTATTATGCACCCAATGCTTTAGTTTTAAATTGGATTAAAAATAAATATGGAGAAAAAATTGCCCATCTTTTCGAAATAAAAAGAGATATGCGTGTAAATGTCCAAATAACCCTTGAGAGTAAAATGGATAAGGCAAAAATTAAAGAAGTATCTAAAGTAAAAGTACAACATTCACATCTTAATCCTTCTCATACCTTTGAAAATTTTATGGTCGGCGGATCCAACCAGTTTGCTTATGCTGCTGTAAAAAGTGTAAGTGAAAAAGCAGGACAGATTTATAATCCTCTTTTTATTTACGGTGGAGTAGGTCTTGGTAAAACACACCTTATGCAAGCTGCGGGAAATGTATTTCAAAATCAGGGAAAAGTTGTTATATATACGACCGTAGAACAATTTTTAAACGATTTTGTAAGACATTTAAGAAATAAAAATATGGAAAGATTTCAAGAAAAATATCGTAAATGTGATGTTTTGCTTATAGATGATATTCAATTTTTAAGTAATAAAGAGTCCATACAAGAAGAATTTTTTCACACCTTTGAAGCTTTAAAAGGTGAAGGAAAACAAATAATACTCACAGCAGATAAGCATCCAAAAAAAATAGCCGGTCTTGAAGCAAGACTTCAAAGCCGTTTTGAATGGGGTCTTGTTGCCGATATTCAGCCTCCGGAGTTAGAGACAAAAATTGCTATTATTGAGAAAAAATGTGAAATAAATAAAGTAAAACTTACTAAAGATATTATCAATTATATTGCAACAGTTATAGATAGTAATGTACGTGAAATAGAAGGTATACTCTCTAAGCTACATGCATATTCTCAGCTTATTCATGTAGATATAGATTTAGAATTTACCAAAAATATTTTAAAAGATCAAATCAAAGAAAATAGGGCAAATTTAACTCTAGATATGATTACACAAAATGTTGCGAAAGATTTAAATATTAAACCTAGCGAAATCCGCTCAAAAAGCAGAAGTAAAAATTTAGTTTATGCAAGAAGAATTTCTATATATCTTTGCCGTGAACTCACGCAAAATACAATGCCTCAACTTGCTCAGTATTTTGGAATGAAAGATCATACAGCAATCAGCCATACACTTAAAAAAATAGCTGAACTCATTCAAAATGATGAAGATTTTAAAGTTAAAATAGAAGAACTTACCAATAAAATAACTTCTTCAGATTAAAAATTATAAAAATATTTAAAAAAAAGATATAATCATAAAAGTGAATAGATGTGAATGAGTTAAACATCTTTATGATATTCAAATAACTCTTAAAATAGGGCTTAGAGAGTGATTTTCACATAATCATTGCTCCCTACTACTACATACTAAAAATTATATAAAATATATAGGAAATTCATATGAAAATGACGATTTCAAAATCAATTCTTGAAAACATACTCATAAACGCAGGACCTTTTCTAGAAAAGAAAGATACATCTCAAATTACATCTCATGTATTTATGAGTGCAGAAGGTGCTGAACTTACAGTAAAAGCAACAGATTATGAAATAGGTTTTTTAGTAAAAACTAAAAATGTAAATATTACTGAAGAAGGAACTATTACTGCTAATGGTAAAAAATTTCTTGATATTGTCAGAATATTAAAAGATGGAGAAATCAATTTAGAAGTCAAAGGTGATATTCTTCATATTTCTCAATCACATTCAAAATTTAAATTACCAACATTTTCACATAATGAATTTCCTGAGTTTCCAAATTATGATAATAAACCTCGTATATCCATAGATTCACATACTCTAATAGAATCACTTAAAAAAATAACTCCAGCAATAGATACTAACAATCCTAAATTTGAACTCAATGGTGCTCTTATTGAAATTAAAGAAAACAGTATTAACTTTGCTTCTACAGATACTCGTCGTTTAGCCGTAGTAAATATTGAAAATAATAGTGCAAGTGAACTTTCAATAATTATTCCAAAAAAAGCAATTATTGAAATTCAAAAGTTATTTTTTAATAATATAGAACTTTATTATGATCAAACAAATCTCATAATTCATTCGGAACAATATACATTTTTTACAAAACTTATTAATGGCAAATTTCCTGAGTATTCACGAATTATTCCTAAAGAAATTGCAAATACTCTTGTATTGCCTAAAGCAATCATGATTGATTCCATTAAGCAAATTACAACTATATCAAATGATGTAAAAATTACTTTTTTGAATGATGTTATTACTTTTGAATCTTTAAGTGATGATAATATTGAAGCTAAAACAGAAATATCACACCACACAAACTATACATCTCCATTTTCTATAGCAATTAATTCTAGATATTTATTAGACTTTTTAAACAGCATTAATAGTTCTGAATTTACAATAGGACTAAATGAAAGTAATTTACCTTTTATTTTAAAAGATAATAATTTTAAAACAGTAGTTATGCCAATTGTAATCTAAAAAATTTTATACTCCAAAATGGAGTATAAATATCCTCAAAATCTTTCCAAAAACACCTATAAAACTAACTTTTATATAATTTTAGATAAAATATCCCTAATTATGCAAAAACGCTATTTTCACGAAAAGTGAAGCTATATTGACTAAAGATAATTTTAAAAATTATCAGAGATAAAAATGGAGTGTTAAATGGAAAATTACGGTGCTAGTAATATTAAAGTCCTTAAAGGCTTAGAAGCTGTTAGAAAACGTCCAGGTATGTATATTGGTGATACTGGACATCGAGGTCTTCATCATTTAGTTTATGAAGTCATTGATAATTCTATTGATGAGGCTATGGCTGGACATTGTGATACTATCAATGTAACTATAACAAAAGAAGGTACATGTAAAGTTAGCGACAATGGTCGTGGTATTCCAACAGGTATGCACCCTACTGAGGGTATGTCTGCCGCAACTGTTGTATTAACAGTACTACATGCCGGTGGTAAATTTGATAAAGATACTTATAAAGTATCTGGCGGTCTTCATGGAGTTGGTGTTTCAGTTGTAAATGCTCTTTCAAAAGATTTAAAAATGACTATTAACAGAGAAGGTGAAATATTTGAGCAAAATTTTAAAAAGGGTATACCTCAAGAAATTTTAGCTGTTACAGGAACTACAAAAAAAACTGGTACAACAATTGAATTTTCTCCAGATGAGTCAATTTTTACAGAAACAACTACATTTGAATATGATTATCTTGCAAGAAGATTTAAAGAACTTGCTTATCTAAATCCATTTATTACTATTAATTTTAAAGATGAGCGAACAAATAAAACTGAAAAGTATCATTTTGAAGGTGGTATAGCTCAATATGTTGAAGATCTAAACAAAAAAACTGCCGTTACTGCAGTTTACTCATTTTCTGCAAAAGTAGAAGATATAGAATTTGATATTGCTCTTATGTATAACGATACCTATGAAGAAAAATTGGCATCATTTGTAAATAATATTAGAACTCCAAACGGTGGTACACACGAAGCAGGTTTTCGTGCAGGACTTACACGTGTTATTTCAAATTACAA
>JAHJFL010000052.1 GCA_018824795.1 bacterium
AGTTATACAGCCTTAGTGTAAAAGAGAAATATAGCATGAACATAGCAAAACGACTATTTGATGACTAAAAGAGATTTAAAACAGCAATTGGGCATAAAAGTAACACATGTCAAGGCTTATCTATCATGTACCCCATACCGCGTATATTATGAATGATATCTTCTTGAAGAAACTTTTTAAGTCTGTTCACTTCTGCCCGTATTGTGGCATTATCAACAACTTGATCATCCCAAACATAGATGCTAAACTGCTCAAAATCCACTACTCTGCCACGGTTTCTGGCGAGTATATCTATAATTTGCGATTGGCGTTTGGTCAGTGTTTGCGTTAAGCCATTAAATAAAAGTGAAGAGTGCTCCTGATCGTAACTGTAGTTTTTTGAAAGTCTCAAGTGAACTCGTGGTGTTTCGTTTGACAACACTATGCGGTCAAGGCGTAAAATAAGTTCTTTAAGGTGAAAGGGTTTTTTGAGGTAATCGTAACAGCCTAGTTTGTAGGCACGTGAAATATCTTCTATGTCTACAAGCGCGCTGATGTAAATAGTAGGAACATGAATTTTCAGCTCATGCAGTTTTTCTAAAAAGCTTAATCCATCCATTCCCGGAACATTGATGTCCAAAAGTAACAAATCATAAGCATTTTCTTTGATAGATTCATATGCAAGTAAACCATCAAAATAACTTTCAACGCGGTGTCCTTGGTCTTGCAGGTACTCTTGAATGGATTCGTTGAGCATTACTTCATCTTCTAACAGCAGTATTTTCATTTTCTCATACCTTATTGTCCCATCATTTTAAATCTATAGGTAAATGTTGTTTTTTCATTGTTAGAGTCTAATAAAATTTGCACATTCTCTTCGTCACAAATTGTTTTTACAAGTCTAAGTCCAATTCCAAAACCTTCACGTTTTTCTTCTTCTCTGTAATATGCTTCAAAAACTTTGTCTCTGTCTTTAATCTCTTTGGATTTACTTGCAACTGACATTTCCACAAACTGTCCATACACCTTTATACTAATCTCTATGGTTTCATTTGCAAGCGTATATTTAATTGCGTTTGTAATCGTATTGTCAACGATTCTCTGAAGTTTCGTTTCATTAAAATAGATGTAAACGCCAGGAGCAGACGAGATATATTGAAAGTGTAATTTGGAAAGTTCCGCGACTTCACTAAAAAAATCCACCCTGCTGCTTACATATATGCTTAAATCAAGCGCACTTTTTGGGTACTCGACTTGGTCTTTTTTCACAAGATAGCTCAAATCATCATAAATACTAAAAATATTTTTTGCCGCAGCCTCTATTTTTGAGAGCTGTCTGTCTTTGCCATTTTTCATAATAAATAACTCAATACTTGTCAGCATAACGCTCAACGGTGTATTCGTCTCATGGACGGTATATTTTAAAAACTCTTTTTGGGAATTTAAAATATCTTCTGAGAATTTTTTTTCAATTATAAGATTTTCATTTATACGAACAAGATCTGCTGTTTTCTTTTTAATACGTTCTTCAAGGCCGGTGTTCAGCTCTTTTAAGTTACGTTTTTGCTCACTAATAGTATCTACCATATCATTGGCATAACCAACCATCGTCTTAAACTCTTTAAAGAAAATAGCATTAGGATTAAGAACCTGTTCATTTTGGGCTGTATCTTTAAAGAAATCTAAAAAAGCTTGAATATCTCTTTGCAGTAATGTGTTAAAAATCTTATAAAAACCTAGCATAATCGCAAAAAGTATAAACGCTAGCGTTGCAATAGCAATAGTATTTTTAATGAGTAGAGTTTTTAATTTTTTTTGATGAACCTCATAACTCTCGTTAATAGACCAATTTTTACTGTTGTTCTGCTGCTGTTCATAAAGCGTTCTCTCATAATCATGATAATTTTCTTTAATAAGCAAATAGGCAAAAATGATGGTAAAAAGAAAAATAAACAGTGTTGTAAAAATATTTGCCTGTTTAATAGTAATGGAACTTACTTTGCGTAAAAAATAGGTGTGTGCTTTATCTATTGCGTTTAACAAATCTCTTTTACCTTCTAAAACCTAGTTTAAAAAATGATTATATCTTTATTATTTTTATAGTTTTTAGAAAGTTTAACTATAATTTCAAAATTATAAAATAAAGGAATTTTAATGTTTGGAAGAAAAGAACTAAAAGTATACGATTTAAGTGAAGCAGAGTTAAGTAAACTTCAATATGCAAAATTTGAAACAAGCAAAGGGACAATCTGGGTAAAATTATTTCCAGAAGAAGCTCCTAACACAGTCGCGAACTTTGCAGATTTAGCAAACTCAGGTTTCTATGATGACTTAAACTTTCACCGTGTTATCCCTGGATTTATGGCTCAAGGCGGTTGTCCTCACGGAACTGGAACAGGCGGACCTGACTATGCTATTCCATGTGAGACTGCACTAAACACATCTCGCCACACAAGAGGAACTCTTTCAATGGCTCACGCTGGACCAAATACAGGTGGAAGCCAATTCTTCATCACTTTCGTTGCAACTCCACACTTAGACGGTGTTCACACAGTTTTTGGAGCTATTGAAAAAGACGATGCAGAGAGCTTTGCAGTTCTTGACAGCATTAAAGGTCAAGACGAAATCGTTTCTATCAGAGTTGTAGAAACAAAATAATACGTCTATTTTTCCATCTTTAGAGATGGAAAAACGCAGTTCGATCCCTTCTTTATGTAATCAACGGAACAAAAGAAAATCCGTAATGCTCAAGAGCTTTAAGTTCTCCATTCTCCACTTTAGTAATCTCATAAATAGAACTTCGTATTGGTATGACTAACTTACCGCCAATTTTTAGCTGATGCATTAACTCGTAAGGAAACTCCTCGGCAGCAGCAGAAACTAAAATACGGTCAAAGGTTTCATTAGGAATACCAAGATGAGTTCCGGCATGAATTATTTGGGCATTTTTAAAGCCAAATTTTTCCACATTTTTTTTGCCAAATGCAACAAGTTCATCGACTCTTTCTACCCCAACAACAGAACCCTCATTACCGACTATGTAAGCCAAAAGTGCTGTCGTCCATCCCGAGCCGCTTCCAATATCTAAAACCTTGTCTCCTCGTTGTGCGTCAAGCATCTCAAGCATCGTGGCAACTGTTGTGGGCTGTGAAATTGTCTGGCCTTTACCTATACTAAGCGGATAATCTCCATAAATATCGTTTACATCTGCATCGCCAATAAAATGTGCTCTGTCAATCTGTTCAAATGCTTCTGTAATATTACTCGAATAGAGGACACCTTTATTTATCAGATGGTTGATGAGTTCAGAATTAGAATGCATGTCGCTATCCTCTCTTAATCTTTAATAGAACTTATCTTACCTTATTCTGTTAAATTTCCAGATATAAGGCTAAAAATTATTTTGCTATACTTGCGAAAAAAAGGAGATGAATGTTAGTACATATATGCTGTAGCGTGGATTCACATTTCTTTTTAGAAAAACTCCAAAAAGATTATCCGCAGGAAAAACTTACCGGCTTTTTTTATGACCCTAACATTCATCCTTACTCTGAGTACCAGCTGCGTTTACTCGATGTTCAACGCTCATGTAAAAAACTCGGTATTGAAGTTCTTGAAGGCGAATATGATTTTGAGGCTTGGATGCAGGCTGTGCGAGGCTTGGAAAACGAACCTGAAAAAGGTGCCAGATGCGAAGTCTGCTTTGACAAACGCTTCGATGTGAGTGCAAACAAAGCGCTTGAACTTGGCGAGAAAAAAATTACAACAACATTGCTTGTCAGTCCGCTGAAATCTCAAGAACAGCTCAAACGTGTCGGTGACTTGTTTTATGAAAAACACGGAGTTGAGTTTATAGCAGTAGATTACCGTTCAGGCGGTGGGACACAGGACCAAAGCCGTGTTACAAAAGAAGAACAGTTGTATCGTCAAGATTATTGCGGCTGCGTTTACGGGCTTACAATGCAAAGAGATCAGCAAGAGCGCTTAATGGATGAAATGTTCTCACCTATCTCAAACCAAATTCTTCCGGCTTCTATTGAAGAACGTTTAGAAATGTACAGAAAACGCATGGAACTTGAAGATGAGGGTATAGAATACAAAATCATCAAACAGAAGTTTTTAAACTACCGTCAGCTTAATTTTAAAATCACTGAAGGCAAAAATAAAACGCTGAATGCTTACGCTCTTTCTTACTCAACACTTCCAAGAAAAAAAGCACAAGGCAAGGTGGAATTTGAGGCTCAAAATATACACTATTTTAACCGTGAAGAGATAAAGTTTATAAGCTTAGATTATTTTAATGAGCTTGCAAAAACGCAGTACAAAGATATAAATGAGCTGATATTTAATCCTCCGCGTTTTAGTGATGAGCTAAAAGTCAGAGATACGCTCACAGGTTCAAGCTATGATTTAACCCCAATAATAGTGCTCCAAGAGATTATACAAAGCAAATTGGAGATAACTCTCGATGCTAAAACATACGAAGATGTCAAAGAAAAACTAATCATTATATAATAAATATTCAGCTAAAATTGCCAAAATTATTATTAAGGCTTTTACATATGACTATGGATGTTATGGAAATACAAAAAATTTTACCTCACCGCTATCCATTTTTACTTGTGGACCGTGTGACGGACATAGTAAAAAATGAAACTCTTACTGCATACAAAAATGTATCTATCAGTGAGCAAGTATTTCAAGGTCACTTTCCCGGCCACCCAATCTACCCTGGCGTTATGATTCTTGAAGGTATGGCTCAGGCTGGCGGTATTTTGGCATTTCAAAGCATGGATGACATGAGCGAAGAAGAAGCTGCAAACAAAGTAGTTTATTTCATGAGCATCGACAAAGCAAAATTTCGCGCACCAGTAAAACCGGGTGACAAACTAGAATATCGCATAACTGTTATCAAAAGAAAAGGATCTATCTGGGTTCTTGACGGTAAAGCATATGTAGACGACTCTCTTGTATCAGAAGCTGAATTAAAAGCTATGATAGTAGATAAATAAAAGAAATATTATGAGCAAAATATCACACCTCGCAGTCGTAGAAGATGGTGCAAAAATTGGTGAAAATGTTGAAATAGCTGCGTTTTGTTTTATCTCTTCGCAGTCGACTATCGGCGATGGGACGAGCATTGCACAAGGCGCATGTATCTATGGAAATACAACTATTGGCAAAAATAACCGTATATTTTCTCATGCCGTTCTTGGCTCCATTCCACAAGATTTAAAATTTGCCGGCGAAGATGTAGAACTCATCATCGGTGACAACAACACAATTAGAGAATTTACTCTTTTTAACCCTGGAACAAAAGGCGGCGGTGGAAAAACTGTTGTTGGCGACAATAACCTTTTTATGGGTTATGTACACTTAGGGCATGATGTCATTATCGGTAACAACTGCATATTTGCAAACGCAGCGACTCTTGCGGGTCATGTTGTAGTTGGTAACTATGCGGTCGTTGGCGGAATGACTCCAATTCATCAATTTGTAAACATTGGCGATTTCGCAATGATTGCAGGTGCGAGCGCCCTTTCTCAGGATGTTCCGCCTTACTGTTTAGCTGAAGGAAACCGTGCAACACTTCGCGGACTCAATCTAAACGGTCTTCGTCGTCACCTCGAGAGAGATGATATCAATGCTCTTAAATCTGCCTATAGAGATTTATTTGAATCTGGACAGGCTTTAAAAGAGAGCGCAACTGAAATATTAGAAAATACAACAAACAATTATGTGAAGGATTTATGTACTTTTGTCATTGAGACAAAACGCGGAATCCCATTTGAGAGGAAAAATATATGATTCATAGACACTGTAGTTTTTGTGACGCCAAAGAGAGTGAAGAGAACCCTCTTATAGCTGGTAATAGCGTTTATATATGTAAAAATTGTGTAGTAAGCGCATATAAAATAATGTTTGGCGATGAAAAAATCGTTGATGGGTCAAAAGAGAAAGAACTTTTAGAAGCTGTAAACAAACTTATGACTCCAAAAGAACTTGACAATTTTTTAGGCGAGTACATAATCGGCCAAGAAAGAGCAAGAAAGCTTTTAAGTGTAGCCGTATACAACCACTATAAAAGAATTTTTAAAACAAAAAATATAACTGAAGACGATACTGAAATAGCAAAATCAAATGTCCTTCTTATTGGGCCGACTGGAAGCGGTAAAACGCTTATGGCTCAGACAATTGCGAGAGTTTTGAATGTGCCAATTGCCATTGCGGATGCAACCAGTTTAACTGAAGCGGGCTATGTTGGAGAAGACGTTGAAAACATTTTGACAAAACTTCTTCAAGCAGCAGATGGCGACATTGAACGTGCACAACAGGGAATAGTTTTCATAGATGAAGTAGATAAGGTTTCACGTATGAGTGAAAACCGTTCTATCACTCGTGATGTTTCAGGTGAAGGGGTACAACAGGCACTTCTTAAAATCATTGAGGGTTCAGCTGTAAACATTCCACCAAAAGGTGGAAGAAAACACCCAAATCAGGATTTTACAGTTATTGACACAACAAATATTCTATTTATTTGCGGCGGTGCCTTTGATGGACTTGAAGAGATTTTGAAGAAAAAACAAGGTGAAAATGTTCTTGGTTTTGGTCATGAGAAAAAAACTAAAGACGAGAAAAAACCGACTTTTGATATGGTTGAACCAGACGATTTAGTCGGCTATGGACTTATTCCAGAGCTTGTTGGCCGTCTTCCTATCATAGCATCTTTGAGTGAAATAAGTGAAGCAGATATGGTACGTATCTTAACAGAGCCAAAAAACTCACTTGTAAGACAGTACAAGAAATTATTTTCTATTGATGGTGTGGAACTAAATTTTGAGCCTGAAGCACTTGCTGCAATTGCCAAAAAAGCCTTGAAACGTAAAACTGGAGCTAGAGGTTTACGTGCAATACTTGAAGAAAATATGATAGATATTATGTACGAGCTTCCTGAATATGACGGCTATGAAGTTTTAATAACAAAAGAAGTGATTGAAAACGCAGAGAAACCGGTTTATATCAAAAAATCTACAAAACAAACAGCATAAGGTAATAATATGATTTTTAATAAAATAATAGGGCTTTTTTCTAACGACTTATCTATAGATTTGGGTAC
>JAHJFL010000053.1 GCA_018824795.1 bacterium
CCGTTAGATGCAAGCTCACGAATTAAATCAACCCGCGTTGCATCAGAAAAAGGAGCTTTGCTTAAAACTTCAAAGGCATAAGTATTGAGTGCATCACCAACCAAAATAGCCGTCACCTCATCAAACATCACATGTAAAGTCGGATTACCTCTACGAAGAGGGGAGTCATCCATGGCCGGGAGATCATCATGAATAAGTGAGTAAGTATGAAGAAGCTCGATTGCGTACGCCGCATGACGTGCACTCTCCAAAATAAGAGGATTATATGCGTTTACTACACCAAGTAAAAGTGCCGGACGAAAGCGTTTCCCACCGGCAACAAGCATAGCTCGAAGTGCCTGCTCATACGTAGGATGAATACTTTTTGAGCTCGGTAAATTTTCCAATAAAAATGTTTCAAAATTTTGCATGCGAAATAGTATACTTTTTCTATTTAAAACATCATTAACGTTTTACTTAAATTTCTAAAGTTTTTACTCTATATTTACAAAAAACTGGAAACCTTCTCTCTCTAAAAGCAATGATGAAAACACTTGAGAATCGGCTAAATACTTTTGCAGATCTGCTTGTGTTTTTACAGCTATACCATTGACTTCAATGAGTTTATCACCTATGCACAACCCATAATTTACAAAGTCTTTTTTCAGCTCAATGATTTTCAATTGCTTATCGAAATACAATCCTTTTTCTTCTAAAAAAGTATCACTGATACAGCCTCCGCCATGGCGTCTATATGTCATTGCTGTAAATGCCTGTATTTTACCATCGCGTTTCACTTTGAATTTCTGTGTCGAACCTATTTTCGCAAAAAGAATTTGACGCATAAATGTTGCTGCCGAGCTGACCTTTTTATCAGAAAATGAAACTAAAACATCGCCTTTTTTAAAAGGATTATTTTTGATAAAAGGGTTCACTGCGCTTACGAAAACTTTGCCTTTTTCTTCTTTGACGCGTATACCAACATCTCCATAACTCACATCTTTAGTGTTAACAAATCTTTGAATATACTCTTTTTCTATTATACCCTCAGGTGTTACAATAGCCTCAAGTGAGCAACAGCTGCTTGTAATAACGCTCGGATACAAAATTACTTCACTAAACTGCGCTAAAGAGTTTAAACCTATCTGTCTTTTTATTATTTTCCCCTCAATCGGTTGTTTTGAACTAATCGATGCAATGCCGAGTTGCTCTTGCAGATTTATACGAAAAGGGTAAGGAAAGCCTTTTATGTCTTCTATAAGGTAGAGAGACAAAAACGGGTCATGTTTTAAAATTTTTTCTTTTGGAGGGGTAGTTGCGTAAACAACTCTTTGATGTTTCGTAACAGGAATGTAAATAGAACACTCTCTGAGTGTCTGGGAGTCAAAAACTTTTTGTTTGCAAGAGTCATAACCGCCTTTGCAGGCATAAAGATTTAGAAATAGAAGGTTAAGGGCTATAAATAGGCGAAACACCTACTTGACTCCAAATGGATTCATGCCGCCTAAACCGCCAAGCATGCCCATAGTGCTGTTTTGCTGATTTTGCTGCACCATCTTATTGGCATCGTTAAACGCACCTATAAGAAGTATTTGCAGAGATTCTTTGTCTGATATAAGGGAATCATCTATATTGACATCAAGTACTTCACCTTTGCCGTTCATGGTAACCTCTACCATGCCGCCGCCACTCTTCACTTTAAAAGTTTTGGATTCAAGCTCAGCTTGAAGTTTTGCTGCGTTTTCGTGCATCCCTTCAAACATTTTGCCCATATCGCCAAAATTCATATTAAATCTCGTCTAAAATTTCGTCTATGTCATTTTCTTCATTGAGAAGAACAACTTTTGGTTTATATGTCTCTAAATCTTTTTCATCATACGTTGCATATGCTACGATAATTATTTTATCACCCTTGTGAACTTTACGAGCAGCTGCACCATTTAAACAAATGTCACGTTTACCACGCTCACCTAATATGATATAAGTCGAAAATCTTTCACCATTATTGATGTTTAAAATCTCAACTTTTTGTCCGATTCTCATCTTAGCAGCTTGCATAAGCTCTTCATCTATTGTAATAGAGCCAACATAGTTTAAGTTAGCGTCTGTAACTGTAGCGCGATGAATTTTACTGTACAACATCTCAATTGTCATTAAATTTTTCCTTATCTACCCATCTGCTTTTTCATGTCAGCCGGGCTTATTGGAGTATCCCATAATTCTGAATTGATGACATACTCTTCAACTACATTGCCGCCAATAATGTGCTCTGCAATAATTCTATCTATTTTCTCTTTTGTAAGACCAACATACATTGTATGACCTGGTTCTACCAACATTACAGGACCAGAAGAACAACGATTCATACATGCACTACGAATTGGTTGAACTGTTCCGATAATCCCTTCTTTCATTAGCGACTGCGCAAGATGTTGAAAAAGGTCTTGCGTTTGCGGTGTTACACATGATGGTTTTGGCATTCCCGGAGGAGATGATTGTTCACATTTAAATATATAAAAAGCTGGTTGAGGGATTCCCATAAATATAATCCTTAAATTTTTGACGAAATTATACCCAAATATAACTCTAACAAAACTCATTATTACAAGTAAGTTCTAATTTTTAAGCTTGCTTGCATCTTTTTAGATATAATTTTATAAAATTAAAAAGGAACCTACATTTGAAAAAAATAGCAATTATTTTACTTCTTATCTCATCTCTTTACGCGGATGCTAAAATCTACACCGGCGCGTCATATGGTTATTTAAACGAAAGCTTTTCAAACAAAGAAGCAAAAGCAAACGCAGTAGATGTCGCTAAAATAAAAATTGGCTACGGAGACAGAGAAGGCTATGCCGTTGAGTTTACAGTTGATTATTCTAATACAGATTCAGATTATTTGTCTACCGAAGATTCTCCTCGTTATGCCATCAATGTTGACTTAGTAAAAGCATTTGACTTTGACATTTATATCAACCCTTTCTTTAAGGCTGGCATAGGTACAGGATATCTTGATAGCAGTGAACACGGGAATTTAACCTTTGGTTCTTTTAAAATTGGTGCGGGAACATTTATACCTGTGAATGAATATTTTGATTTTGAAATCGGGTATGAATATAAATATATCTCTTACGAAAAAATTCAAAGTGCAAAAGAGTCTGAGCTTTCAGATGTAAATATAGTTTACGTAGGTTTTAATATTAGGTTTTAAACGCAAAATGAGCACGTGTGTTCTGTGCCATATAAAATAGTACAGAATAAAGCTCATCTTTGCTACGCTAGCCACTTGGGCCACTAAAGCTTGCCTCATCGAAGGCAGAAGGTTCCTTATCTCTGTATAAGAAGTTTATGAAAGCTTAAGATGTAAAAGCTCTCGTACTATTTCTCTGTCATCAAAAGGGAATTTTTCATCATATATAATCTGATACGTTTCATCCCCTTTTCCTAAAATAACTACGACTTCATCACCCTCTTGGTCATCAAGTGCCATTTGAATTGCTTTTTTTCTATTGAGCTCTACTTTAACATTACTTTTGTCTTCAATACCGGCTAGGATATCTTCAACTATAAGTTCTGGATCCTCATGACGCGGGTTGTCACTCGTGATATAGATTTTCTTTGCAAGACTTACGGCAACTCTTCCCATAAGCGGGCGCTTTGTTTTATCTCTGTCACCACCTGCTCCAAAAACCACAAGAAGTTCTTTCTCTTTAAGTGCGTTTAAAACCTGTTGCATTCCATCTGGAGTGTGAGCAAAATCTACAATAACATTTGGAGCTTCACAAACCTGTTCCATTCTTCCGCTCACACCGGCAAAATTATCTACAACTTCTACAACTTCTTCTAATTTTTTGCCTGTTATTATTTGAACGCCGCTGATAGCTGCCATAAGATTATAAAGATTAAAAAAGCCGTGAAGTGAAGCAGTAAAAGGCACAATATCTTTAAAGTGTTGGATAATACCGCTTGACGCATCATTGAGTGAATATGCCATAAGCTTGAAAGTTGCCGGATTTTCTATACCATAGCTAAAAGCATTTTTCATGTTAAAGAGAGCTCTTGGCTCATCTTTATTTATAAGCTTTTTGCCCTCATCTGAGAAAAAGCTGTTTTTAACTGCAACATATTCTTCTATAGTTTTGTGAAAATCAAGATGGTCCTGAGTTATATTGGTCAAAATTTTAAGTTCAAAGCGTAAACCTTCAACTCTTTTTTGCACAATTGCATGTGAACTAACTTCCATAATAAAATATTCACATCCGGCTTCTACGGCTTGGTAGATATGTTTGTAAGTATTTAAAACGGAAGGTGTTGTAAGCGTTTTACCCTCAGCTACACTATCATTCATAAAAAATCCGCGCGTGCCCTGCATAGCTGCTTTATAACCTAAATCAAGTAAAAATGAGTACATAGCGCTTGCAGTTGTCGTTTTACCGTTTGTGCCGGTAATACCCACTATTTTTATTTTATCAATGCCAAAAAGTTTTGCTATATCTGCTATTTTAATTATTGAATGCGCATTGTTGTCCATTGCGTTTTGAAGATATTTTTCGTTTTGGGTTGTGAGTACGAAAGCAGTCTGCTTATCGCACTCCTGAGAGTTTTCAGTTACGTATTTAAAATCTTGATTTGGTAGTTCAATTTTCACTAATTTTGCCCTTTTTAGATAATTTCTTCAATAATTTTCTCAGAAGTTTATCACCTGGGTAAACGCCAAGAGCACTTTCCAAATATGTAAGTGCCATCTCTGCGAAACCGTGATCAATTAAATTATCTAAAAAGTGTATAAAATCTTCTTTTTGCGTAATGATGACTTTTGTAGAAAACATAATGTTTTCAAAAGTTTCTCTAAAATCTTCACCACTGTCAATAATGGCTTTAAAGTCTTCATAGAGTATACCGTCTTCAAATTCAAGTCTATCGCGTAATGGCTGTGCGAAGACCTGACTCAGCTTTTCTAAAGAACCATCCATGCTTTTAAGTATCTCAGTCATGATGCTATCTGCTTCTTCCTGATCCTGTTCTTTTAATATTTCATAGTAATCAAACAGAGCTTCAGCTCCGCCTTCTCCGCTCATAGCCATCTCAGAAAGTATAACACCGTTATATGCTTCTTTAGAATTAGGATAATCTTGAAGGACAATAGCAAACTGTTTTAATGCATTTTCAAAATCTGCCTTAGAAAAGCTATCTTTTGCCAATGTTAATGTTTTATGTTTACTAACGCTCATATTTTTCCTCTAATTAAAGTTTGTCTATGTCGTTTTCCATACCAATTGGCACATTAACGACACAAAGTTCTGGATGAATATCCATTCTAAGTTGTCTTTCAACTCCGTATTTAAGTGTGTTGCCACTACTTCCGCATCCTATACATGCACCCTTGAGTTGCACGTAAACATTTCCGCCTTTGACTGTAATAAAAGCAATATCGCCACCATCTAACGCTAAAGATGGGCGTACTTTATCGATTACATTTGAAACCGGCTTCATTAACTCTTCATCAGAAAATGGAATCATAAAAAATCCTCGTAATTTAAATTATCATAAAATAGGACAATATCGCTTAACAAGCCATAAAATATATAACTAGCTTGTTTCTTTTAGTCTTTGTAAGATAATACTTCATGGACATAAGTCGGTTTTCTCATACCGACTAAAATAGTATCAATATTTTTTTGCTCCAATAAAAAACGCAAGGCACACTCTTGAAGTGTAGTATAACAAGCTATGAACTTATCCTTTAATTGGCGTTTCGTATTATTTGCACATTCATGCGCAACCATTTTTCTATATTCTACAAAAAACATATCTATAAAGTTCAACATAGTTTCTCTGTTCTGTTCATCTATATTTTCGAGAACTGTTTTAAGATGCGGTAATATCTGAGCGTATAAAAATTGGTCAAAATCTCCAACCCAACCAAATTTGTGCTTATTACTGTCAAGTTCTTCCAGGAGATTATACATTGGTCTGAATGTATCATTATCACAAATATCTAAAAG
>JAHJFL010000004.1 GCA_018824795.1 bacterium
ATAGACTCGTACTTGTTTTCAAGTGCAAGAATAAGTTGAGACTTTGAAAATGGTTTTTTCAAATGAGCCTTTTCATTGCCTGCTATATAAAAGCATTTTACATCATTGAGACACTCTGTATCTCTTACTACAATATCACAATGCTTTACAGAACTCAAATATCTTGCTAAAAAAATCTCTAGAGATTTTTGTAATAATGGTGATTGACATTCAACAGCTATCTTCATCCATCTCCTTTTAAGTATGACATTATACTACACTCGCTTTAGATATGTAAAAATGATTTTATTTTCTATTATTAAATACATATTTATGTATACTTTTACAGAAAAAATCAAAATATATATTTTAAAATTAAAGTGATTGTAAATGTCCAATATTCAAAAAGAGATTTTAACCTTTAGCTACAATGGGGTTATTCAAGAAAACAAAAATGTTTTCCTGTTCAAATCAATTACCGATCAGCTAAAAAATCTCACGCAAGCAAAAGGGGTATTAATCTCTTTAAGCGGTATAGAATATGATGAAGATTTAAATGGCTTTGCTCTTTTAGTAAGGCAGATAAACTCACTATCCCAAAAAATTGATACTTCAATCGGCTTTATTGATTATAGTTTGCCTTTATACAAAATTTTAAAAACATTAACTAAAAACACAAGTTTGAAACTTTTTAAAAACGGTAGTGCCGCAAGATTATTCTTGGATTCAAAATCCTTTAAAGAGGGCATACAAGTCTTGGTTTATGATGATGACTTACAAAACAGTCAAAAACTTTCCCAAGAGTTATCGCATTATGGATATTCGGTAACTTTGGCCAAAAATTTAGCAGATTTTCAGCAATTCAGTAGTGAAAAGAGACATGATGTAATAGTCACACATAGTACTCTCAACTTAGGTTTATCTTCTTCAAACCCGCAAAAAAAAGCTTTATCTCTTTCAAAAAATCTTATTGCGAACCTTCCGGTATTTATGGATACAGCAGTAGAAACGTTAATCTCTTTTACGGGCTTAGATGCTCAAAAGTCAGCACATAGCATTAAGAGTTTCGATGTAAGTTTAACAAGCGACATTATATGCAGTGTGATGCGTTTTAGCGGAGATTTGGAAGGCTCATTTGTGCTTGTATTTCCAAAAGGAATTGCTATAACCGCTATTGAATCTATTCTTGGTGAAAAAGTTGCACAAGACGATATGGATACTATAATGGATGGTGTAAGCGAATTTTGCAATATTATTACAGGGAGTATTAAAACAGTCCTCTCAGGTAAGGATATTAAAGTGATCTTCAACTTACCAAAAACCTTCACTTCACTCCAAGCAACTCTTGGGGACATTGGAGAGCAAAGCGGTATTTGGATAGATATGCAACTTAATGGAAATCCATTTTATATGTTTATTACAAAATAAGTCTCTAAAAGTTCTTCTTTCTGTACTCAGGAGAGATGATGCCTTATGCTGTAATACAGGTCTTCATCCAAATCGCCAATATTTGACAACATCCATTCCAAATAACTGCGGTCACTCATAGCAATTTCTTCAATGTATCTGCCCGCGTATTTACCAAACTCCAATTTTTCTAAGAGTACTTTTTTAAAACTCAGTTCACACATCCGTTCATGCGAAGCAAGCTCAAGCAAATACTCATACAAGAACTTCATAACCGTAGCATCTCCAAGAGCATTATGCGCCATTAAACTTTCTTGCTCTTTTTTGTACAACTGTAACTCGTAACGCAGGACTTGTAGAGAAAAAAATTCACATTCAGGAATAAGGTGTTTTGTCACTCTGAGTGTATCTATTATTTTTCCGTTCCACTCCAGACCGGCAGCACTTAGTTTTTGCAAATCAAATTTCACATTATGGGCTATGAGCGTTGCGTTTGTAGTGTTGTTTTCTTGTAAAAACTTATATGTCTGAGAAGACTTCAAGTCGCTTTTATCTTTTATCATCTCATTTGTAATATGATGAATACTCGAAGCTTTGGGAGGAATTTTTTTGCCTTCATTGACAAGTTCACTCAGGACAGTTTGTTCACCATCTTCAAAAGCTATAAGTGCGATGGAGCAAATCTTGTCTGTTGCTTCAAGGCCTGTCGTTTCTAAGTCTAAAAAGATTAACATTGTTTTATCTTTACACGTTTGCATCTATTTGCCAAAATGCCAAACGAACCATAACCTGCGAGTAAAATGAAACCAAATAGCCAAGAAATATTAAACCACTCAAATACGCTCTCGTAATCGCTGAAGAGATAAGTAAACACAAGTGCTAAAACCATCTGTGCAGCACTCATCCAAATAATGAGCATAAACCATTTTCGCCATACTCGCACCAAATCGCCGTAGCCTATGTGTTTGATTTCCTCTTTTTCATCACAACTGTAAAGCTTGAGTTCATACCCAGCGATGCAAGTGTTAAATATATATTTTATACTTCTAAAAAGTGCCAGCAAAAGAGTTAAACTCCATGCTATTGGAAACCAGAATTTTGCTATCTCAAACAGTGCACTCACAACTTCACTATTAAGCGCCGGCAAGCCTTGGTTTATATAGATAAAAAAAGTGATAAACGCAGATAAAACAGATGCAAGAAGAAGAGTGCAAAGAGAGACTCTTGCAGCCCATCTAAGCCACAAAAGAAGATAAAATTTATACATGAGGAGCTTTAAAATTTTCTAAAATGCCATAGTAATGTTCCAGAGTTATAAAGCTTTTTTCAAAACGAAAACGTATAATAAATTCCACGACTTTATTCTTTAAGTCTACATCTACACTTTGTGCCCGTCCAAAATATCCCAGAGAGATATTTTTACTTTTTACAAGTGCTTCTTTGTCATACGAAATTGCCAAAATCTGTAAATACTTCCCCTCTTTCACTTCGCCAAGATTTTCACTCAGCAAAGAAGCACCAGAGAGGTTTACAGCCTTAAACTCAAAGAGTTCTTCAAATGTTTCTACCTTCTTGTCTATCGCTAAATCTTTGTACAAAATTTCTAAGATTTTCAGGTTCTCTTTTCTGGCTGTTTCATAACCGGAAATTTTATTTGTTAAGTTTTTTAATCTGTCTAAGGCTGAACTCATGCATATTTCCTTTGCCAAAAGTATATCAAAAAATTTGCTTCCTTGTTTATTATCTTTGGCATAGGTTTCATAGGATATAATCACAATTAAAATTTACAACTAAACAGAGAGATTAATGGATTATTTAAAAATAAAGAGTACCCAAAGTTTAAGTGGAACAATAAAAATTTCTGGTGCGAAAAACGCATCTCTCCCTCTTATCGCTATGACAAT
>JAHJFL010000054.1 GCA_018824795.1 bacterium
CTCTTCACATCAAATTAAAATCAATGATGAAATAAATTTGTTTAATGCTGATTATATTTCTCTTGATAAGCAAGCGTTCTTTGAAAATATTTTAAGCTGTCGTGTATCTAATATGGCTTGTGGAAGACTTTATAAAAGAGAACTTTTTACTAAATATAATTGTTTTTTCCCTAAAGGTGCATTTTACGAAGATGTAGCAACTCTTTATAAATTGGCATTTTATGCAAAGACAGTCGTATATATAGATGAACCTTTATACATTTATCACTCTATGCGAGAAGGAAGTATCTCCGCTTCATTTGATATTAAAAAAGTGAATGATTTATTTAAAGCGTTGGAATCAACACAGAGTTTTTTAATTTCGCAAGATATATATAAAAAGTATTTAGGTTTGTATGTGGAGCGTTTCGCTAAACAAATTTTCAGTAAATTTAATCGAATTGAGGATCAAGGTCTAAAAGATATTGTGATACAGAAAATAGTTGATTTGGACATTTTTAACGATATGAACTTAAACGCAGTAGCAAAAACAGATTATATGACCTACTCTTTGATACAAGTTTTTATTATAGAAAATATTTACAAGCATGATAGTGATTTAAAAGCAGATTTATTTAAAAAATTATTCTTTGATGCATCGAAAAAATGTGTTTTTAAAGCAATTAATAGAGAATCATTGGGTCATGAAAATTTGAAAAATAAATATAACTCAGAAAATTGTTTTATTTTCTCAAAGCCATTTGTTTTTGATGCACAAACCAAAGTTCAGTTTGAACAAGTATATACTTTTGGGATACATGAGGCTATATTTAGCAATTTTGTGACTAATTTTTACTTCTCAATAGGTGTAAATTTTACTATAAAAAACAGCGACAGAATAAAAAAATATAATTCAGAAGTCAAACTACTCCCATCCTTTGCAAATAACTTATATGAAGACGAGGGCAATTGTCATTTTTTTAATGATTATGAAAAGCATGTAAGTTCAATGTCTAGTAAAAAATATTTTGAGTTTTCTTATAACCCTTTTGAGTATTTAGATGCTTCTTTTGGAAGCATAATAGCTGGCTTGCAAATGGCCTATTATCTGGGGTTTAAGAGGGTTTATCTAGTTGATATACATTTTAACACTCAAGAGTCCAGAATGGTTTATTCAGAGATAGAGCAAATATATCAGCAATCTAACAGAGAAATTCTCTTGCTTGATGCTACCGATGTAGTACACTCTATTTTATAAAGAGACAAAATTGAAGGTAAATATTGTGGATGTTCCCTGTATAACGTTTATTGTTCCTGTTTACAATACAGAAGAATACCTTCATAAAGCTATTGCAAGTATTCAAAGTCTGTCTATTAAAAATATTGAAATCATCTTAGTTGATGATAATTCGAAAGGTAATTGTGGATTCATAGCTAAGAAGTTCTATGAAAGCGATAGCAGAATAAAGTATGTAAAACATGAAAAGAATTTAGGACTTTTTCAAGCAAGGCTTACCGGTATACTGCATGCAAAAGGTGAATACATAGCACATCTTGATTCTGATGATTGGCTGGTTAACGACATATATACTAAAGCTTTTGAAATGGCTAAGAAAGATAAATTAGATTTGGTATTGTTTGATGTATTGCAAATAGATGAATTTGGGCACAGTTGGATTGAAGAACATAATAAGCTAGGTGATATTGAACAAAAGACAGGAGCAGCATTACTGCATAAAGTACTTGAGTCAAAATCAACCGCGTGGATATGGCATATAGGTTGTAATAAGCTCATTAAGCGAGATGTGTTATTATTGACGCTTGATGAGCTTAAAGAAGTAAAACACCTGAATATGTATGAAGATCTTCTCTGGTCGGTATCTTTATATTTAAAGCTGTATAACAGTGCAACAGTCGGTATTTTACCTCAAGTGGGTCTTATATATTATAGACATAGTCAGTCAATTACAAAAGATATAAACTATAAAACATATATTAAAAAATATCAGGATTTACTTTATTGTATGAACAAAGTATTTGTTATCTTTAAAAAATATGATTTGTATCAAAAGTATAAAAAAGAGTTACGCCTTTTAAAATGCCATCTGTTTTCAACGTTTTCGTTACAAAATCAGAATTTTAAAAAATTACATTTCTTTGAATACCTAACAACTTATATGTTTTATATTTATGAGAAGATAAAGCTTTCTTGCCCTCATGACAATAACATTAAACGCAGTGTGGAAAAGATAGTAGATAAAGTTGCTCAAGATAATATAGATGAAGTAGCCATTTTTGGTACAGGAAAATTTGCTATTGAGCTTATGACAGCATTGAAACAAAAAAGTGTAACAACTGTATGTTTTATATCTTCAGACACAAAACTACAAGGTACAATTTTAGAAAAAGTAGAAATTTGTAGTATTGAAGATGGCCTAAAAAACGCATATTCTAAGACTATTTGTATAGCATCTATAGGCTCTTATGAAAAAATAAAATCTATGTTAGAAATCTATGATTTGAAAAATATTAAGATAAGACACTTATAGTATGGTTTGTATCTTTTTTTGATTTATTAGAGAGAACTCTTGAATGAGAGATTTAATACTTTGAGCATAAACCCCGCTGGCAATCACTATAGTAGCTTTATCTTTACCTTCAAGAGCTTTTGCGAGTGACACTACATCATACCCTTCCACAGTAAAAGAGTTTACTTCTGCCCGTGAGTCTATGAGAGTTTCTATCTCAATTTTTCTCTCTTGTAAGTGAGGCAATAGTTGCACAAAAAGTTCACCTGCTCCGTAGACCATTATCTTTTTTTGTTTTGAGGCGTCAAGTTGAAGAAGTAATCTATCAATAGTTTCTTGATTAGGATTTATACTTGCTCCGTAAAATTTTACAAGATAGTTTGTTGATAGTTTTGTAATGACACCCTCAATCCATGGAATAGTTTGTCTATAGTTTGTGGGGTTTTGTAAGAAATTTGTATGTATTTTTTCTAGAGTCTCTTTTTGAACATATTGCATTTTTTGCTCATCTATGAGTTTGTAAACGCTAGCGCTTGCTTTTCCCTCATCATATTCAAGTGTTCCTAAAAACTCTACTTCATTTTTTGTTGGAAGCTCTATGATTCGTGCAAGCATAAGCGTGAGTTTTTCTCTGTCATAACTTTTTGGAGTTAGTTTGTATGTTTTTGAGAGTTCAAAAAAGAGTTCAATTCCATAGTGAAAAGCATTTGTAATTTTTACAATGTTTGCCTGATTAGATTGCGGAAGATAGGTGTTTGCAAAGATTCTTGTGTTTAGTTGGGCATAGTTTTCCGTAGTGTCATTTGTTCCATTAAGAAGTATTTCCATAAATTCAGGTGTTCTATGGATACTCGCAATCGCTTTAGCAGTTTTTTTTGAATAGGGTAAAAATGCCAAGACATGTTTACTGGAGAGTGTTTTATAACCTTGTGCATGTTCATAGAAAAGTATGTTCGTTTTTGGGCTTAACTCTTTTGGTAAAAATTCTGTGAGCCGCTTGATGATAGTTCCCCCGCCACCAAAATCTATGAGTGAAGTGTGTGAGCTTATGCATAAATTTTTAAGGTAGCGCATTAAAAGTTCTTTTTGTTCATCTATAGCGTTTTGTACTTTAAGAGTTCTATTTTGTATATCTGAGATGACGAGAAATAAGAGTGTCGTGTTGTCTATCAGCACATTTTTAGCCTCTTCACAGAGTGTATCTGCAAACGATTTTATTGTATCATCTTCTATTTCCAGAAAAAAACTTTTATAAAGATCTTTAATACTGAAGCTTTTATACATATTGAAATTTACACTTCCTACATCATCTGCCTGGAGTGTGAGAAAGTTTGTCGATTTTCTTGAGGCATAGAGAAGATTGGTTTGCATTTGGGGGTAGAGCGTTGTGAAACATTTTTGAAAAATCGCCCCTTCACGCATGATAAAGCTAAGCTGCTCTATGCTAAATCTTTGTGCAACATCAGCAATCCAGTGGCTAAACTCCCACAATAAAGGAGCAAAAATGGATGTAGCCATATCAAAGTAAAACTCTTCTAATTCATCTTCATAAGGATTTACAAGTGAGCCCAGATAGCGAACGTGATTCCCATCTCTAAAGTCTTCTTGCATATATGATATTTCATGTTTTCTTCTCTCTTTTTGCTGAGCATTTTGTCCGTAGTAAAGGGTTTGAATGCCAAAGCTTTGCGGTATGGCGATGTCTGATCTTTGATTGTCTCCAATATGAAGTAACTCTTGAGCTGTTATTTGCAACTCTTGCATTATATGGAGAAAAAGATTGCCGGTTGCCTTTGTTTTAGTGCACTCATTAGACATATATATTCTGAAAATTGTATCTCTTGGGTTTAGTTTGCATAGTGCAACTTCTTGCACTTGTAAAGTACTTAAATACATGTCCGAAAGAAG
>JAHJFL010000055.1 GCA_018824795.1 bacterium
AAACCTTTTAAGTGTACTTTTGAAGATTTATAAGAACAGTGCTCACTCCACATAGCTGAAAAAATACCTAACTCTACTAAATTAGGCTCACGACCTAAAATCTGTTTGATATGCGTGTAATCATCTTGAGATAATTTATGATTAGAGAGTTGTTTTTCGATGTCTTGAAGTTGTTGGCTCACAGGTGAATCCTAAAATTTGGTTTTTAAATGCGGATTATAGCAAAAAGCTTGTAAAAGTTGTTTTAAAGTGAAGAAGATGTGGACAAATTATGAACGAAAAAGAGCCAAGAAGAGACAGAAGCAAGCAAACTTGCGCTTCTAATTAATCAGAAACTTTAACTAATCGTCTCAACTCGGTTCCTGCCATTCTCTTTAGCCTTATAAAGTGCCTCGTCTGCTTGGGTAAACACTTCATTGAGCTTTTCAAAATTTCTAACTTGTGCAACCCCGAAACTACAAGTAACAGAGCCTGCTATATCTATTTTTAATTTTTCTATAGAGATTCTTAAAACTTCAGCTTTTTCGACTGCGTTTTGAAGGTTTGTATGAGACATAAAAACAACAAATTCTTCTCCTCCCCAACGAGCAAAAACATCAGATTCTCTTAAAGAATTTTTTATATGGGCAGATATTTTTTTCAACACTTCATCACCCACTTGATGCCCGTAAGTATCATTCACTTTTTTGAAAAAATCAATATCTATTATAATAAGCGAAAGGTCACTGCCATAACGCTCAGCTATCTCAGCCTCTTTTTCAAACAATGTATCAAACATTTGTCTGTTAAATTGCTGCGTTAAATGGTCATGTGTCGAAAGATAATAGTAATAATCTTTCTCCTCAAGAGTTTTTTTATACTCCGTGATATCATTCACTATTGCCACAAATTTTTCTTCTCCATCGACTTCTATCAACTGTAAATTTACTTGTACATCATAAAGAGTTCCATCTTTTCTTTTATTCATCGTATTAAAGATTTGAACTGCTTTTTTACCTTCTAATAGAGGCCTGATAAGTTCTAAGAACTGTTCTTTAGTAAATTGGGTTTTGAGCTCACATACCTTCATTGATTGAAGTTCTTCAAGGGTATATCCAACGTTGTTAATTGCAGTGTCATTTGCAAATACAATATGAAGCTCTTCTTTGGAAAAAATATAAATTTCATTCAAAGAGTTATGAATAATATCTTCAAAGCCTTTTGCTTTGTCATAGAGTGCTACAAGCGGATTAATGACACTTACATTGATGATTTGTTTAGTAATCAAAAATTCTATAATAAACAATAAAATTGAGACAATAATTGTCCATGCATAGAAAGTGTTTTGTATTTCATTAAGTTCTTGCAATACTTCACTCTCATCTATTTTGGTGAGTATGCCCCATCTTACTCCGTCAAATTCAAATGAAGAATAGGCAGAAATCACATCCTCATCTCTATAATCTTTTACAACTGAAAATCCACTTTTACCCTCTAACGCTTTGTTGATATTTTCAGTTGAAAGAAAGTTTTTTTGAGGATTATTAAAAGAGGCTTTGACAGTTAAACCTTTAAGCAAAGAGCTGTCATTTCTTAAGAGATGATCGGTTCCAACTGCAAAAGTCTCACAGCTTTTAAGTGTACTTCCACTGTAGTGTAAAACTTGATTGATTAAGGTACTTGGGAGTTTAAGCATCAAAACAGCTATAACTTCTCCATCCTTTACAATTGGCGTTGCTACAAGCATCACAGGTTCATCAACGTAAAGTGTAGGCCTGTGCATATCACTAAAATATGCTTCTTTTGTATTAACAACTTTTTGCCAGACTTTTCTCATTTGGGTGCCATTAAACTGGTCTGAATTAAGGTTTCTACCAACATACTGTGTGTAATTGACTGAAAAAAGAATGTGACCATGATCTTTATCCATAATCATCACGTCGGTGTACATATACTCTTTTAAAAATAGATTAAGATAGGCATGGTACTTTTTATAAAGCAGATTTACTTCTTCATATTTTAAACCTTCATTCATCGGTGAACTTTTTATATCATACAGCTTATCAAACCGTTCCAGCTGTTGCGCAAGATTTAAAACAGCTTCACTTGAAGCTAATGCTCTTGCATCAGATTTTCTGTAATTTAAAAAGGAAGAGAGTGCATTGATTTTTATTTTATTGATTGCTGAAAGTTGTTCTGAAATATTCGCATAGAGAATTTCTTTACTTTGACTAGAATAAAGATATGTCATCAATATTAAAGCAAGTGTTAAAATACCCGAACCAAAGAGTGAAAGCAGTATCTGTGGTCTATTTTTAATTTTTTTTAATTGTAGTTTCATAAATTGACCTAAAGTTTATACACTCAGCATTAAAGAAGAATAAAAAAACCTTCTTTATATATTTCAGAATATTGGATTTGTGATTATAACTCTTTTTAGAAAAAACAAGCGATAGACTGCTCTGTTGCAAAATTCTGTCAGATGAAGTTTTAATTTAGCTATACGGCTTAAACCTAACTCTCTATTGCTTTTATTCCATCTCGAGAGAGATGGAATAAAAGAAGGAGCAAAAAAGGGCTTAGCCGACTGTTACATCTTTGTTGCGTTTTTTAAAGTACTCTTTCTCAGCGCGGCACAGAGGACAAGCGGCTGGAGGTTTTTTACCTTTATGTACATGTCCACACACTTCACATACATACTCTTCATCTTCTTCACCAGCAAAGAAACCCTCTGCTTCAAGAGCTTCAAGAAGTTCTCTGTACTCTTTTTCATGTTCTACTTCCACTTTTCCGATGGCTTTAAACATTCTGGCAATCTCTTTAAGCCCTTCTTCTCTGGCTATCTCTTCAAACTCAGGGTACATAGTCTCATGCTCATACTGTTCGCCGTCTGCTGCATAAACAAGATTTTTGGCCGTAGAATCAAATTCAAAGTCATGCATAAGTTTATTATACGCCTTGTACTCCGCCATTGCATGATACTTTTCATTGTTAGCAGCTTCTTGTAAAAATCTTGCGATTCTGTGAAAACCTTCCGCAAACGCAATGTCTGCAAAAAATTCATATTTATTTCTTGCCTGAGATTCTCCTGCGAAAGCCTTCATAAGGTTTACAGCCGT
>JAHJFL010000056.1 GCA_018824795.1 bacterium
CATAATTGTTAATCTGTTTCATATATTAGTAATAGTACCATACTTTATGATAAAAACATTCTTAATTATAATAAGTTTTCAAATTTTGTTGTATTCCTCACAGCAAGTAATTTTGATTGTTGCAAATGATTTCAATTCCCCCTATGCACGTCTTGAATGTTATGAGAATGGAAACAAGGTCTTCAATACAATTGATGTGAACCTAGGTACGAATGGTTTAGGATGGGGAATTGGTGAAATTGCTTTAACACAACAAGCTCATGAACCATTAAAGCATGAAGGCGACAAAAAGTCACCCGCAGGTGTCTTTAAGCTCACAGATATGTATGGCTACAGTAAAAATTCAAATTTTAAAATGCCTTATCTTTACACATCTAAAAAACTTATTTGCGTAGATGAGAGTGATTCTACATTTTACAACCAAATGATCGAGATGCGCGGAGATGAAAAAAGCTTTGAATATATGAAACGCCAAGATGGGCAATATGAACTGGGTATTGTAGTCGCCCACAATAAAAACGCGATAAAAAACAGAGGTTCTTGTATATTTTTACATGTCAAAAAATCAGAAAACGCGACAACTGCAGGATGTAGTGCAATGCGTTTGGATGAAATACGACAAATAGGAAATTGGCTCGATTCAAAAAAAGACCCGATACTCATACAAATACCGAAATCTTCTTCTCAAGAAATTTTGAAACTCTACCCTGAGCTTAAAGACTCAGAACTTTTAAAAAAGGAGGATTAATCCTCTTCTTTACTCATTCTATCTTTGGCTTCAATACCCATAAGGCTTAGGCCTGTTTTTATAGAGAGTGCTACAACCATCAAAAGTTTTAAAAGTTTTGTCTCATCTTCAGTTCCTATGATTCTAACGTCATAATAAAACTTATGTAAAGAAGCTGCAAGAGATTTTAAATACTCAGGCAATTTTTGAACTTGACGTGATGTAAATGCATCTTCAACAATTTCCGGTAAAAGAAGTGCATCAAAAAGCAGGCTGTCCGCGTTTTCATCTAGACCTTTAAGCGTCGATGCTAAAATTTCTTCTTTTGTAAAATCACTTTTTGAAAGCAGCGTATTAATACGTGCATGAGCATACTGAATATAAAAAATAGGGTTTGAACTGTCTTGCTTTTTAAACTCTGCCAAATCAAATTCAAGTGCAGTATCACACTTTTTCGATGCAAAAATAAAACGCAGCGCATCAGAACCTATCTCTTCAACAATATCACTCATCAAAATAACATTGCCGGCACGCTTACTCATTTTATACGGTTCACCATCTTTAAGCAGACTAACCATTTGTGAGAGTAAAACTTCCAATTTTTTTGAATCATAACCCAAGAATTCTACAGCTGCATTTACACGAGGAATGTAGCCATGATGATCAGCACCCCAGATGTTTATATAATGATCGTATTCGCGTTCAAATTTTTGGTTATGGTACACAATGTCTCCGGCTAAGTACGTTGGTCTACCATCTTCACGTACAACAACTCTGTCATGATCATCACCTTTAGATTCAGAAGCAATCCACATCTTCCCCTCTTTTTCGTAAACGCCATCACCCATTTTTTTCATAACTCTGTCCCAGTCATCATATAAAGAAGACTCGTTCACAAAAGTATCAAAGTGAATGTTTGTATCTGCCAAAGTTGAAACTACAAGTTCCATAACACCATCTTTTGCCCACATTGCAAGCTCTTTTTGGCGAGACTCATCTGAGAGTATTTCCACTCCAAATTTTTCTATGGCACCTTCGACCAAAGGAGCAAGATATTCACCTCTATAGTAACTCTCAGGATATACAACATCTTCACCGAGCACTGTCGCACGGCCTTCAAGCTGAATAGAAAGACCAAGTAGATCTATCTGATTTCCGGCATCGTTGACATAATACTCAGCCGTAATATCGTAGCCTAGATGTTTTGCCAATCTATAAAGAGTGTCGCCGTACACAGCACCTCTTGCGTGTCCAATATGTAAAGGACCCGTTGGATTTGCACTGACAAATTCTAAAAGAATTTTTTGCTCATTTTCTTGTTTTGCAAATTCCAAAGGATGTTCAAGAGCCCACGCTGCATATTCACTCAAAAAGTTTTCACTTAAACGAAAATTCAAATAACCTTTGACTGATTCAACACTTGAAAAAACTTCGTTTTCATTAAAAGATGAGGCTAGTTCTTCGGCAATTGCCATAGGGGATTTTTTAAGCTCTTTAGCTAGAGAAAATGCGATTGGAGTAGCAAAATGGCCAAAAGAACGATCTTTTGGCTTTTCTAAAACAACTTCACGACCGAACTTTTCACGCAATAGCGTCGATACACGTTGTTTCAATACTTATGCTTGTGTTGTAGTTTTTGGAGCTTCTTTAGAAGCAACTTCTTCGCCGCTTTCTACTTTTTTAGGAGCTTCCGCTGATGCAGTAGTTTCAGGAGCGTCGTCTTTCATTTCTGCTTTAAAGTTCTTGATACCTTTACCGATTCCTTTTGCAAGATCTGGTATTTTTTTAGCACCAAACAACAAAATAATAATTCCAAAGATTAATAATAATTCCGTTCCACTAGGCATTGACATTGTATAGTCCTTTTGTTTTAATATAAATTGACGTGAGTATATCTACTCTTTGCTGTAACTACTCTTATTAATGTTGAGTGATAAAATAATTATTTTATATCTCTTCCCATTGTTGCACAAATTCATTTATATCATGAATAGGAATTTTAAATTTCGCTGTTA
>JAHJFL010000057.1 GCA_018824795.1 bacterium
CATGTTATAGAAAATGAGCTAACAGGTACTTTTAACGCAACAGCGCCAGAACCTGTAAGTAACTACGACTTTACAAAAGCTCTTGGAAAAGTTCTTCACCGTCCTACAATTTTCCCGCTTCCTGAGTTTGTGCTCAAGCTTCTTTTTGGCGAGGGCTCAACTGTGCTTACCGGTTCTAAAGAGGTCTATCCAAAAGCTCTGCTTGCGAGTGGCTTTCGCTTTAAATACCCAAATATAGAAAACGCTTTAACTCATTTGTTGGGTTAAAGAGCACACTTCCAAGCAGGTGAGAAACTTGTGTTATAAACTAATCTCTCTATGTTTAATGAGTATTTTCTTCTGTAGCTAAAGGTAAAGTAATGATAAAACATGAGCCTGAGCTTATATTTGTAGCTTCTATCAAGCCCTTCATTCTGCTTTCAATAATATTTCTTGCAATATGAAGTCCGACTCCAGTTCCATTTGCATGGTGTTTTGTACTGAAGTAGGGGTCGAAAATAGAATTTATAATACCTGGGTCAATACCGCCGCCATTGTCACTGATTTTAATAACTCCTTGCTGCTCTTGACACTCGAGAGTGAGAGAAATACTGCCTTTTACTATTTTCCCTTTTTCAATCTGTGCTTTAATAGCTTCTCTGGCATTATTAAGAATAATAAATAGTACCTGCTTAAATTCGTTTTCTACTCCATAAAAGAGAATATCACATTGAGCTTCTAAAATATCTATAATATTATTATTGTGAAATTGCGCGCTAAGAATAGTTAAAACTTCTTGAATGCTCTTTTTTGGAGAGAAGTTGAGCATTTCTCGTTCAGGATTGAGGAAGTTTCTAAAGTCGTCAATAGTATCGGACATGTAGTTAATATTAAGACCAATAATATCCATTTTCTCATGAAACTGTTTTTCAGTCATTTTTCCAAAGGCATACAGCGTTTCAAGATTAACAGTCGCTAAGCCTATGATATTGAGCGGTTGTCTCCATTGATGGGCTATGGATTCAATCATCTCTCCCATAGCCGCTTGTCGAGACTGATGAAGAATCATGTATTCTTGCTTTTGCTGTTTTTCAATCTCTTCTTTTACTCTCATTTCAAGCTTTGTATTGAAGGCTTCGAGTTGCTCTTTTTGCTGGTCGAGAAGAATAAGACTTTTTTCTAAATCAAGCTGTATTTTTTTGAGTTCTGTAATATCACGTCCAGCGCCGACTGTACCAAGAATTTTTCCATTTTCGTCATAAAAAGGAGCCTTATAAACTTCTAAATAGAGCAATTCTCCTTTAACATTTCCATACTCTTCAAATTTCATGGCCCGATTGTTCTCTATGACAATCAGGTCTGAATTAAAACATAACTCTCCAAATGTATGCCAGTCCGGTTTATCTTTATGTTTTTTTCTTTCGCGTAGAGCAAAAAAAACATCATTTTTACCTATGGGTTCATTTGTGTCTTGAGCCATCAGCAATCCATCGCAAATTGTTTGATTGGCGTAGAGGTATACTCCATTTATATCTTTGACCCAGAGCATATCAGGGAGATTTTGGGTTAAAAGTTTTAGTAAGTCTGAATTGTGTTTTTTAAGGCTTGAAATTTCAAATGGCAAGAATTGTCCTTCATAGTATGTATACTTTTTAGATTATGACATATTATAAAAAATTTGCTAAGGGAAGAATATATTTCAATTATGAAAGTTATAAAGAAAATTTTTATTTGAGGTGAAAGATAAAGAGCTTTATGCTCTTTATCTAGAAAAAGATTAGTCTACTACTGTCACTTCAACAGGTGTACCTTCCCAAACGCCGTGTTTAGTACAGTAACCGTGAGCAACTAAAGTAAGTTTTTTACCAGTTGGGATGATTGTGAAAGTTGTTGTGTTATGAGCTTTTACATTTCCAAGAGTACCAGGAACATATGTAGCTTGAGCTAATTTAGCTTCACCATTAAAAAGAGTTACAGATTCAATAAAGTGATCGAAATCATCTGGGTGAGAGTACTCGTTACCCATTTTTACAGTTACTTCAAACGGCTCGCCAGCTTTTGCAGTGGCAGCACAGTGAATAAATGGAGAGTGACGGTCAATTAAATCTTTTTTAGCTTCTCTTTCTACAGTGTCGATATCAACATATTTGTTAATCTTTGGCATATGGAATCCTTTGGGTTAATTTATTTTGCAGTATTGTAACTCGAAAAACTTTTAGATAAACATAAACAAGAGTATATTTGTCTTGTTTAAGAAATTTTTTATGTTTATACTATTTTGAGTTTGTAGCCGGTTGAACGGATATTTTCGAGTGTATCTTCAGGCAGTTTTTTTCTCAAACCTTTCACAAGCGTTTTAAGTGCTGAGTATTTATCATTTATATCTTCCGGCCATATTTTATAGGAGATGTTTTCATAGGAAATGGTTGTATTTGGCTTTAGGCAAAGCAGATAAAAAAGTTCTTTTTCATTCTTCGTCAAAGAAATTGGTATATTGTTACAAAAAAGCTCTTTAGATTCACTATCCCAAAGGTAGCCATTTTTTATTGAGAGAATTTTTTTGGAATAGATATTAAATTTTATAAGCTCTTCTATAGCCAAATCAAGAGCACTTTTGAGAGTTTCTCTGCTGACCGGTTTGATGAGATATTTTGTAAGGCGAAGATCCATAGATTCGAGTAGATAGTTTTTGTCCGAGTGAGCGGTTAGCATGATAGCTTTAGTATTATGATCCTCTTGTCTAATTTTTCTAAGAAGTTCCAATCCGTTTAATTTTGGTATGTTTATATCAATTACAAGAATATCAGGCCGCTTTTGCTTGTAAATTTCATAAGCACCCTCTCCATCGGAAGCTTCATAAACATCTTTAAAAAAGCGCTTTAAATAGAGAGAATACCTTGTGCGTATTTCCACTTCATCTTCAACATACAAAACGCTGTAGTCTTGGGTATTATTCATGATTTTTCCTTTTCCAACGGTAACAATATACTAAAACATGCTCCATCTTTATTATTTTTAACACTTATATTGCCCTGCATACTATCTTCTATGATGACTTTAGACATATATAGACCTAATCCGGTTCCTTGCGTTTTATGTTTTGTAGTGAAATAGGGGTCAAAAATTTTATCTATGATAGCATCTTCGATTCCACCTCCGTTGTCACAAATGCAAAGGGCAATTTCTTTGTCTGTTTTATGGATTTTAATGATGAGTGTAGGATTTTTAATATTTTTGCTCAAAAAAATGTCTCGGGCATTATTGAAAATGATTAAAAAAACCTGCTGAAGCTCATCTAAATAGCCGTTGTAGATGAGATTTTCCTGAATATCTTTTATGATTTCAACGGAGTTTCGTTGAAGTTCATCTTTTAAAAGGGAAAGAGAACTGTTAAG
>JAHJFL010000058.1 GCA_018824795.1 bacterium
TCTAAACTTCCGCTGATGTAGTTTGCAAAGAAAGTCAATGTTTCTAAATCTTCATTTGTAAAATCCGTTCTCGATTTATTGAGCAGCTCAATAATGCCAATAATCTCACGTTTAGAATCAAAAATAGGAACAGTAATAATATTTTTTGTCGTATAACCGCTTTTTTTATCTATGACCTGCAAAAAGCGGTCGTCATTGTATGGGTCATTAACAATCTGTGCACTCTGTTTTTGATAGGTATCTCCCACAATTCCAGAATCCAAAGAGAGAACAATGCGACCAATGCCGTCACTGAGTTTTGTCCATAAAATGCCATCTTCTTTATCTACAATAAAAATAGAACAACGCTCCGTATTGACAAGCTTTTTAGCCTCCCCGGCAATAAGTTCCAAGACATTTCCTATCTCCCCAAGAGACATTAGTTTTTGCCCAAATTCTGCTATTTGATTGTATGTTTTCATCATTTGTTGTCTTCTTTTAAATAAAGGCTTGTCAGTTCTAAAAATCCGCTCACATAGTGTGCAAAAAATATCATAAATTTTACATCCTCATCATCAAAACCGCCCTCTTTATTTAAAAGTTCTAAAATACCAATGATTTGGCGTTTTGAATTAAATATAGGTGCTGTTATGAGATTATGTGTCGTGTAGCCGGTCTCTTTATCAATATCACTCAAAAAGTGGGTATTAGAGTAAGGATTATTTTCTAAAATAGGTTTTTTTATATTTAAAGTATGTCCGACTATACCTTTATTCGATGCCACTATTATCTTTTCAACGCCATCGGAGAGAGTGGTCCAAAGTTCCTGTTTTTCAAAGTCATACATAAAAATAGAACATCTCTGTGCATGGATAACTTCTTTAACATATTTTGAAATGAGTGGCATGCCCTCCACTAATGAATTTCTATGCAACAACTCTCTGCCGAATTGAGCAAGCTTGGTATATGTATCTTTGTATTTCATATTAGAAGCCCTTATTTTCAATAAAAAATATTATAGTGTAAAATACTGCCAAAAAAAAGGAAAGAGATAAAAAATATAAGCATTTAGTATCATCTTAAATGTTTAAAGCATGTAGATATTTAGTAATGCTTGAAAAATGGTTATGAAAGTGAAGTTGTAAACTACCTGCGAAGCAATTATAGGCAGACCGCCGTCATGTATTGTTCAGTTTATAAAATAAGTAACAACTCTTAGAGTTGTTCTATAAGCACACCGTTATCTTGTAAAAATTTCGAGATAGTCTCGGAGTGGTTATGTTCGTAAGGTTTTGCGTAGACAATTCTGCTAATGCCGCTTGCTATAAGGTTTTTACTACACTCACTGCAAGGCTCTAATGTTACATAAATAGTCGCACCTTCTATAGAAATGCCTTTTCTAGCCGCCCAAATAATAGCATTCATCTCTGCATGGATTTCATAGGTTTTTGACCACTCATGATGTTCGCTTGTGTATTCATTGTCCCAATGGTCACGGCAGTTTTTATAGCCTGCAGGTGTTCCATTATAGCCTGTGGAGAGAATTCTTCCATCTTTTACGATGACTGCTCCGACCTGCTTGGAAACGCACTTAGAAGCGCTTGCAAGTTCTGTTGCTATATTGATGAAATTTCTGTCGCTTAACATTTTAAAAACATCTATTAAGGAAGTCTGATAATATTAATATCGCTGTTTTGACGAAGTCTTACAAAGTAGTCACTCAGTACCATTTCACGTTGATCTTCCATAATTTTATTAGAAATTTGATTTTTAACGCTTTCAACTCCAGACTCTTTGGCAGACGTTACTGATTTGACATAAAAGCTCATAAATCCGCCTTTCCCATCAGGAACAATAGGGCTAAAATCATTTACTTTTGTTTTCTCAAGTAAAGAAGCAAGCTCCGGAGAGATTCTATCATAAGGTAAAACCTGTTCATTTGTGGTGATTTCAGGAGAATAGAACATTGGATTGTCTATCTTTTCCTGGAGTCTTTCCTGATCTTTTGCACTGTTAATAATGACACCAAAA
>JAHJFL010000059.1 GCA_018824795.1 bacterium
GATAGTATAAAAATAGTTAAAATATAAACCTTAAATAAACCATAAATTAAGCTATATTAAAGTTTATATGGCTATACTTTCGCCACTCAAATAAGCATTATAAAATGTTTTGATAAAAAATTTACTTGAAGGGTTCAAGAATGAAATTTACTAAAATTGCAACTTCTGAACAAATCGATCAAAAATGGGTTTTGATTGATGCTGAGGGAAAAACATTTGGTCGTATCATTACAGAAGTAGCTACATTACTTCGTGGTAAGAACAAAACTTGTTATACTCCAAACATTGACTGTGGTGATTACGTTGTAATCGTAAATGCTTCTAAAGCAAAACTTAACGGTCTTGGTAAAATTGCTAACAAAGAGTATTTCTCGTATTCGGGTTACTTTGGTAGTACAAAAAGTGTTAAGATGACTGAACTTTTAGCGAAAAATCCAGAGAAACTATTTAGATTAGCTACTCGTGGTATGCTTCCTAAGACTAAGCTTGGCGCTAAAATGATTAAAAAATTAAAAATTTATGCAGGTGCTGAGCATCCTCACACTGCACAACTTGCTAAGTAAGGATTGATTTATGGCAAAAATATATGCAACAGGTCGTCGTAAAGCGTCAATAGCAAAAGTATGGTTAACTCCAGGAACAGGTGCAATGTCAATCAACGGTCTTTCATTAGACGCGTGGTTGGGTGGTCTTGAGGCTAAAAAGCTTCGTGTTAAGCAGCCACTTGTATTAACTAAACAAGATACTTCAGTTGATATCGTTGCTACTACTTTAGGTGGTGGTTTCGGTGGTCAAGCTGATGCACTTCGTCACGGTATTTCTCGTGCTTTAGTAAAATTTAACCCAGAGTTAAAAGCTATACTAAAACCAGAGGGTATGATGACTCGTGATTCACGTACAGTTGAACGTAAGAAGCCAGGTAAGCGTAAAGCTCGTCGTTCTCGCCAATTCTCTAAGCGTTAATCGTTTCTCTTCTTTTTACCATTGCCTTGGGGCTTTGGTAAAATTCTTGATTTTTAAACTTCAAAAACAAAATAATCCTACCTTAAATCTTATTTCTATATAATCCCTTTACAAATAAAAAAGGTCTTTTATATGAAAAAAATTCTCGTTCTTCTCTTTGTTCTTGTCTTGCTGGCAGCAGCTCTTCCTATAGTCGGGAATAAACTTGTAGAAAATGCTCTCAATGAGAAAATAAAACTTTTGAGCGAAAATGGAATAGAAGTTAAAAGCGAAACGGCAGATAGTTCGTATTTTCAAACAAAAAAACATTATGAACTTCTACTCAAAGACAGTGAGAAATTTTCAGCTTACCTAAATGAATACTCGCATAGTGAAATTCCTCCTTATATGAACGATATGATTCAAGATGTGTTAGTTGGGGCTGATGTTGAGTACAGTAACATTCCATTTATTATGAATAATACTTCAGTTGATATCTACATCATAGCACTCTCTGAAAAAGTAATGAGCGAAATTAAAAATGAGGATGCTGACTTTTATCTATCTGCAAACTCTTTTTTCCAAAAAAAAGGGCTTCTCTGCCATTTAGAATATGACATACTCACTAAAGATTTTAGCGGGTATATGAAAGATATTCAAGAGCAGTACACCTTAAAAGATGATACAAATATGAGCATTACACTTTCTGGCATGAGCTACAAAGGAAGCGGTGATTTGTTATCTCCAAATATCATAAGCTCAAATGTTGCAGTTATCTCTTTTAAGGCTATGAAAGAGTCAGTGGAACTTAGCTTTGATTTGGAAGGTTTTACTGCGGCATCAGAATTTGAGTCTAAAAGTATATACTCAAGCTCTGCTGCATTTAATAGCATCGACTTGGCAATCAAAGGTGAAGAGAATATTGCAATGTATTCTAAAGGTTTGAATATAAGTCTCTCTTCAGATACCCAAGAGAGTTTTGCGAAAATGTATGCTAAAAGCAGCTTTAAAGAGTTAGGTGTAAAAACAAAAGAACTCAATGCAAAAATCTATGATTTTAACTATGACATATCTTTAAGCGACTTAGATAAAGATGCGCTAGAAGAGTTCCAGGATATCATTATACAGGCAAAGAAATCACCTTCAAACAGTTTAGAATTACAAATAAGAGAGAGCCTCATTAAGTTGCTTTCTCGCGGTGTGACTATAGGTATAGATGATTTTTCATTTAAAAAATTAGTGCTCGATGAGACAAAAGATTTACAAGGACTCTCAATTCATTCGCAGATTTTCTTCAAAGAAGATCCAGCTTTTGCAAATAAACTTCTGTATACTCCTGTATTGCTCATTCAAAATCTTGATACAGATATAAAGATAAAAATTTCCAAAGAAATTTTTAACAAAATAAATGAAAGCGCCCCAATGACTAGCCTTGCTATGGAATATGCCAAAGCAGAGGGAGAGAATTTTGTTTTTGAGATTACATTTCACAATGGAGAACTTTTAGTTAACGGCAGAGTGCTCAAGAGCTAAATGCGCACTTTTATACTTCTTTTATTCTCGATTCATCTTTTTGCCTCAACTCTGCATTTGGCAACCTCTGCAAATCCGTCGCGTTTAAACCCAATACTCGCTACGGATTCAAGCTCGTCTGAAATAGCCGGATTTCTATTTAACGGGCTTTTAAAGTATGACAAAGATTCTTCAACAATTATTGGTGATTTAGCAGAAGATTTTTATTTTCAAGACAATAGAACTGTAGTCTTCAAACTTCGTAAAAATGTCACGTGGCACGATGGAGTAAAGTTCACAGCCAAAGATGTAGTTTTTACTTATGAAACATTGATGTCTCCAAAAATAGTCTCTCCTTACACGGCAAATTTCCGCTTTGTCGAAAGTGTCAAAGCTTTGGATGAATTTACTTGTGAAGTAAAGTATACCAAGCCCTATTTTAAAGCACTAGAAACTTGGATGATGGGAATTCTTCCCCAGCACATTTTACAAAATGATGAAAACCTTATGAACTCAAAGTTTAATACCAGCCCTATTGGAACTGGTCCTTATAAACTTCATCAGCTTGAGCATTCAAAAAATATTATTTTAGTTGCATATGAAGATTATTTCGAAGGAAAGCCAAAAATTGAACGTATAGCGTTTCATGTTATTGCTGACCCAATGACACGTTTTTTGATGCTAAAATCCTCAGCCCTAGATATTGGCAGTATTGAGCCAATGGAATTTGAAAGACAGCTGAGTAAAGATTTTTTCAAAAAATTTGATGTCTATGAAGAGATAAGCCGCTCTTATACCTATCTCGGATTTAACCTACGAAGAGAAAAGTTTAAAAATCCAAAAGTAAGAGAAGCCCTTTCTTTAGCCATAGACAGAGAACAAATAGTGAAGATACTTTTTTTCAAACATGCGAAGGTATGCACGGGACCATTCTTGCCTACAACAAAAGCTTTTAATGAAGATGTCAAAGCACCAAAGCAAAATATTCAAAAGGCTAAAAAACTTTTAAAAGAAGCAGGTTATGATGAAAATAATCCTTTTGAATTTGAGATAGCAACTTCAAACTCAAGTTCCATTCGTCCTTATGCTGCAGAAATACTACAGAATCAGCTTAAAGAGGCTGGAGTTATTGTAAAACTGCGCGTTATGGAATGGCAGGCATTTTTAAATATGGTTGTATTTCCAAATGATTTTGACACTGTTCTTCTTGGCTGGGGCCTTTCTCCAATGCCTGACCCTTACATGTTCTGGCACACGCAGAGTGATAAAAAAGGCGGCTTTAATCTTGTTGGATATAACAATCCTGTTATAGATAAAATGATAGAAACATCTCAGGAAATTGTAGATAAAACAGAACTTGAGAGACTCTTTAGAGAGATGTTTAAAATAATTGTGGATGATAATCCATATTTATTTTTATATATACCCAATTCAATTACGGTAGCGGATAAGCATATAAAAAATATTCAGTCGAGCCCAAGTGGCATTTGGCACAATTATATAGAATGGAAGAAGGAAGAAATACAATGATAATATTGTTTGATTTAGACGGAACATTAATTGATTCTACAGAAGCAATTTTGGAGAGTTTTCATCAAACTTATAAAGTACATCATTCTCCACAGCCAACAGATGAAGCTATTGTCGCATTGATAGGATATCCCCTCGATATAATGTTTGCAGAACTGGGCGTTGAGATAGAAAAAGTTTGGGATTATGTATCAACCTACAAAGAACATTACCGTGAAATTTCTACACAAAAAACAGTCTTACTTTCACGAGCAAGAGAGGCGGTAGAAGAAGCAAGTAAATTTGCTACACTTGGTGTAGTGACGACAAAAACAGGGATATATTCACAAATACTTTTAGAACATTTTGGTTTGATGCATTATTTTAAAGTCCTTATAGGACGTGAACATGTTGAACATCCAAAACCCCATCAAGAGCCAATTCTCAAAGCTTTGGAAGCTTTAGCGAGCAGTGAAAAAGATATATGGATGATAGGTGATACAAAACTAGATCTTCTTTGTGCGAAAAATGCAGAGGTGAATTCTATAGGAGTATTAAGTGGATACGATAACTATAAAACACTAAAAATATTTACAGATATTATTATAGATGATGCTCTTGAGGCAGTGAGATACTTGCAGAAAAGGAATATATCACACATATAACTTAGTTATATAAAAAGTATAAATCTATCAAGCTATATTTAAGAGCAACTTGCCTAAAATACACTATATTAGAACTGATAGAAAACTTTTTAAATTTCTTGAAAACAAAGGAGAATGAATGCTAGAAATTAGATGGCATAGTCGTGCTGGACAAGGGGCAGTAACTGGAGCTAAAGGTTTAGCAGATGTTATTTCTACTACGGGCAAGCATGTTCAGGCATTTGCATTTTATGGCTCGGCAAAACGCGGAGCAGCGATGACAGCATATAACCGTGTTGATGAGCAAATGATCATGAACCATGAAAAGTATATGGAGCCAGACTTTGTTTTTGTTATCGACCCTGCGTTGGTTTATACAACAGACGTTACAATTAATCATAAAGAAAATACTGTATATATCATTACTACACACATGAGTAATGATGAACTTGTAGCTTCTCAACCAAGACTTGAAGGCAAAAAAGTATACACGGTAGACTGCATTAAAATTGCTCAAGAAACAATTGGAAAACCAATTCCAAATACACCAATGCTTGGTGCATTTATGAAAGTTTCCGGAATGTATGATATAGAGTTTTTTAAAGATAGCATGGTGAGAATTCTTGGAAAGTTACCTCAAAAAATAATCGATGCAAATATGATTGCTATTCAGCGCGCATATGACGAAGTGAAATAAGGAGCTACAATGGCAAATAAAGGATGGGACGAATTTGAAATCGGAGCTATGCTTCGTTCATTTGACGGTGTATCAAATGATATAGCTACTACGCAACAAGAAGATCGTAACTACTCTCAGAGTAACTCGTTCGTTGCTAGTGTTGCAGATTGGAGAATTGAAAAACCAATATTTGCAAAAGACTTTTGTATAGATTGTCAGTTTTGCTGGATTTATTGTCCAGATATGTCAATTATCGCAAGAGATAAGAAAATGATCGGTGTAGATATGGATCACTGTAAGGGTTGTGGAATTTGTGTTGAGGTTTGTCCTACAAATCCAAAATCACTTTTAATGTTCCCAGAACATGCAGATGAAGAAGCAGAGTTGGCACAATGGCCTGCTAAAGAAAGTAAGGAAAAATAATGGCATTTGATAAAATGGAATTAAGAGACATCGAAGTATGGGATGGAAACTTTGCAGCTGCACAAGCTCTAAGACAGTGTCAAATTGACGTTGTTGCAGCGTATCCGATTACTCCATCAACTCCTATTGTTGAAGGTTATGCAAAATTCTTAGCAGATGGTTATGTTGAGGGTGAATTCGTAATGGTTGAATCTGAGCATGCTGCAATGTCAGGATGTATCGGTGCTGCTGCTGCAGGTGGGCGTGTTGCAACTGCAACTTCATCTCAAGGTTTCGCACTTATGGTTGAAACATTATATCAAGCTTCAGGTATGCGTTTACCAATTGTTTTAAACGTTGTAAATCGTGCTCTCGCTGCTCCGTTAAATGTTAATGGTGACCACTCAGATATGTATCTTGGACGTGACAGTGGTTGGATTCAATTAAATGCATATTGTCCTCAAGATGCTTATGATTTAAACTTTATTGCGTTTAAAGTTTCTGAAGATCATGCAGTAAGACTTCCATGTATGGTTCACCAAGATGGTTTCATGACTTCGCATACAGCTCAAGGTGTAAAAACTATGACTGATGATGTTGCGTACAGCTTTGTTGGCGATTTTAAACCAATGAACGACATGCTTGACTTTGAGCATCCTGTAACTCATGGTGTTCAAACTGAAGAAGATTGGCACTTTGAGCATAAAGCTCGTCAACATAATGACCTTATGACAAAAGTTATGCCAAAAGTTCAAGCTGCGTTTGATGATTTTGAAAAACTTACAGGTCGTAAATATAACATAGTTGAAAAATACGATATGGACGATGCAGATGTTGCAGTTGTTTGTATGGGAACTTCAGTTGAAACAGCTCGTGAAGTTGCAACTGAAATGAGAGAAAAAGGTATTAAAGCAGGAGTTGTTGGTATACGTGTAATCCGTCCATTCCCATTCTTTGAAATCCAAGAAGCACTTAAAGGTACTAAAGCTATAGCTACACTTGACCGTTCGGCACCAGGTGGAACTGTTGGTATGTTATTTAATGAGATGGCAGGTTGTTTATATAATTTAGCTGAGCGTCCTTTACTTTCTGGTAAGATTTATGGTCTTGGTGGTCGTGACTTAACGAAAAAACATTTAGTAGATTTATATACTGAGCTTCAAGCAAATGTTGATGCTGGAAAAGTATTGACTCCATTACAGCAGTTTATCGGTGTTCGTGGACCGAAACTATCATTTTTATA
>JAHJFL010000060.1 GCA_018824795.1 bacterium
CTTGGAATGAGTGCAAGACAGATAGGCTATAAAATCAAAAAATACAATATAGACTTATAAGGTAGTGTTCAATAATCTGCATCAGTATCAAGTCATTGCTAAAATTACATCATAATTTTAGCTTTTTATTTACTGTTATTTAAATTATATTCCTGAATAAACTCTCTTGCATTATCCCCTCTCCAGTACTCTGCAAGTCCTGTCAATCCATCTGTGAGGTAACGAGTATCATAACCTTTGAGTTTCAAAAAGGTACGCGCCATAATTGCCCGGTCTTTATGGGGACATGCAGTAACTATAACTTTTGATTTGTCAAGTTCGTTTAAACGTTTTGGAAGTTCATTCATAGGAATGTTGATTGCGGCTGGCATATGCCAAGCTTCATACTCTTCTTTAAAGCGAATATCTACAAGTTGTGCGGTACCTTCTTCAAGCATAACAGTAAGTTCAATACTGTTGATTTTCATAGCCTTTCGCTCTTCATATGTAAATGCACTTAAATAACTATCATAATCGAGCACTTGACTCTCTGCAAATAAACTCACAAAACCGCATAGAAACAGTAAAGTTATTTTTTTCATTTTTAAATCCATTTTATTTTTTTATAATTTCTTTATCATCGCATCTATTGTATTCACATTGGAAAGTTACATGAGAAATTCGAAATAACTCCTCTAGCTTTTTTTCAAGTACATCTATTATATCTGTAGATTCTTTTAGTGTTATATTTTCATTAAAATCAAGATGTGCTTCAAAATGAATTCTATGGTCATCTAATCGCCATAAATGAACATGATGTACATTATTAATTTGAGGAACAACCTTTATAACTTCTATTATTTCATCAATTTTAAGTCCTTCAGGTGCGAACTGCATAAGAACGAAGACAGAACTCTTGACTAAATAAAATGAAGCCCATATGAGATATATAGCAATAAATATTGTTATTACTGAGTCAACCCAAAATATTTTGAAGTAATACATTAACACGCCACCAAAAACTACAGCGACAGATGTCATGACATCAGCCAGTAAATGTAAGTAGGCTGCTTTAAAGTTCATGTTTGATTTGGCATCATCTTTTACAATCAAAACACTCAGTGTATTTACAATAATACCGAGGATTCCAAGCCCAATTACCCATAGTGAATGAATTGGCTCAGGATTATAAAGTTTATGAATTGCTTCAAAAATCAAATATATTGCAATGCCAATTAAAAGAGATGAGTTAAATAGAGCAGCTATAATTTCTGCTCTGTGGTACCCAAAAGTTTTCTCACTATTACTTGGTCTACCGGATAGTCTATTGGCACTATAAACTATAACAAGAGAAAGTACATCACTAAAGTTATGAATAGCATCACTCAGCAGTGCAAGAGACCCAGATATAATACCACCAACTATCTGAGCGATAGTAATAACGATATTCAGAACAATCGTAATATATAAATTTTTACCACTTACTTGATGATGGTGATGTTCTGACATTCTTTCCTTCCTTTACTAAATACTTAAATTAACCCAATAAGTGCTACAAGCAATACTGGAGGTGTAATAACAAGTCCAACCTTCATATACTCACCCCAGCCTATTTTTACACCTTTTTGTGCAAGTACATGCAGCCACAGGAGTGTTGCGAGTGAACCGATAGGTGTCATTTTTGGACCTAAGTTTGAACCTAAAATATTGGCATATACTAATGCCTCGTTCCCTGCATAACCAACATGGTCAATCGCTATATCCATAATCATAATAGTTGGCATATTGTTCATTACAGAACTTATGACAGCAGATAAAAAGCCTGTTCCAATAATTGCAACTGTAGTTCCATGTGTATTTAACTCTATTATCCAAGAAGCTATGACATCTGTAAGACCTGCATTTTTAAGACCATATACAACCACATACAGTCCAATACTAAACCATACGACCTGCCAAGGTGCAGCTTTTATTGTCATTATAGGTTTTACAGCCTTGTAGTGATTTGCTATGGCTAAAAATATTAAAGCTCCGCCAAGGGCAAAGAGAGAAACAGGCAGATTATAAAAATCTCCTATGAAATATCCAACCATTAAAACGCTCAAAAAGAACCATGAGAATTTAAACATAGTTTGATTTTTAATAACTGAAGAGGCTTCTGGCAGTGTAGAAACATCAATGCTAAAAGGGATGTCTTTGCGAAAGTAAATCCAAAGAACAACAATGGAAGCAAAGATAGCTAACAAGTTTGGTAAAAACATATTTTTTGCATATTCAACAAAACCTATGTCAAAATATCCAACCGTTACAATGTTTGTAAGATTTGAAATAACAAGCGGATTTGAAGCACTGTCACCGATAAAACCGCCTGCCATTAAAAATGCGAAGATGGCTACAGGCTTCATCTTTAGGTACTTCATTTTGGCAAGCAATATTGGTGTAAGTATAAGTGCCGCTCCATCATTTGCAAAAAATGCAGCAACAACAGCACCTAAAAGTAAGATGTATACGAACATTTTATGCCCATTGCCACCACTTAGTTTTGCCATTTTTATGGCTGCCCATTCAAAAAATCCTATCTCATCAAGAACCATAGAAAGAATTATTATCCCGATAAATGCTAAAGTAGCGTCCCACACAATATCGATAACGACTACAACATCATTAAAACTCACAACTCCAACTAATAAAGCCACAATAGCACCGACAACAGCAGTTGTACCGATTTGAAGACCTTTTGGCTGCCAAATTACAAATACTAAAGTAATTAAAAAAACTAACATAGCTAATGCCATCTACTACCCCTCATCTTTTTCATATAGATTTCTATTGTTAAACATAAAATCTAAATTTATAAAGTAACTATAGCAGAATTAAATCTTAATATCAATATATCTTGATTTAGCAATTTAATTCTGCTACAATTTTAATTATCTCAAGGAGTTGGATGTGGAATTTTTCCTAAAAAGTGTAGCTGCACTTAATGATGAAACAAGAGTATTGCTGTTGCGTTTTCTTGATGAGCACGGCGAAATGTGCGTATGTGATTTGCAGACATCTCTTGATATGATTCAATCACGTCTTTCACGCCACCTTAAAATTCTAAAAGATGCTGGATTTTTACGCGTAGAGCGTAAAGGTACTTGGGCATATTACTCTATTAGAAGCCCGCTAGACCGTTTTCGTAGTGAAGCTTTGGAAGAAATTCGTTATTTAGACATTACGCTTCCACCTTTAAAAAAATTATCTCAAACTGGGGAATGTAAAATATGAAAAAAAATGTATTGATTTTATGTACGGGAAATAGTTGCCGCTCAATTATGGCAGAGGCATTAATAAACGCTAAGCTTGGAGATTGCATAGAAGCTCAAAGTTCTGGCGTCAAAGCAAGCGGTGCTGTAAACCCGAATGCACAGGCTCTTTTAGAAATGAAAGGTTATTGGAGAGAGGGGTATCACTCTAAAGTTATTGAAACAGTTTTAAACACTGCGTTTGACTTAATAGTTACTGTATGCGACCATGCAAAAGAGACCTGCCCTATGTTTCCAAAGGCTGTTAAAACTATACATATCAGTTTTGATGATCCTTCTGGCAAAGCGGTAGAAGAGTACGAAAAAACATTGAATTTAATTGAGAAGGAACTTCTACCAGTAGTTAAAGCGGAGCTCTGCTAGATGTGGTATGAACTCTCAAAAGAGTTTATTTATAATATCGTGGGTTTCGAAGGAAAACTGGCTGATGCTTCGCACTTTTTTATATATGACACTATTAAGATTTGGTTTTTACTTCTTACTATAATCTTCGCAGTTTCATTTTTGCGGACTTGGGTAAATACTGAATATGTTCGTGCTCATCTCCAAGGTAAATCGGCACTTTATGGACATGTAGGAGCTTCTCTTTTTGGAATTATCACACCATTTTGTTCTTGTAGTGCTATCCCTCTTTTTTTAGGATTCATTCAAGCTCGTATTCCCGTTGGAGTTACTTTCAGCTATCTTATTTCTGCACCTATGAATAATGAAATAGCCATTGCCATGCTTTTTGGATTGTTTGGCTGGAAGGTTACCTCTCTTTATATTGGCTTTGGTCTTTTGGTCGCAATACTTGGCGGTTACTTCATTGGCAAGATGGGAATGGAACAAGAGATTTTAATAGATGTTAAACCAATTGATACTCAGCTTGAAGCTAATCTCACAAAGCTTTCTCTTAAAGAGAGAGCTCAAGAAGCTTGGTATTATACATTTGATATTTTCAAAAAGATTTATCTTTACGTACTTTTGGGAGTTGGTGTTGGTGCATGGATACACGGTTATATTCCAACGGATTTTATCGCCCGTTATACGGGTGAAGGAAATCCATTTGCAGTTATAATCGCTGTAATTATGGGTATTCCAATGTATTCAAATGCAGCCGGTGTTATGCCCTTAGTGGAGGTGCTCACATCCAAGGGGATGCTACTGGGAACTGCGCTTAGTTTTATGATGGCAGTTACAGCACTCAGTCTGCCAGAGGCATTGATACTTAAAAAAATAATTTCTCTTAAACTCATAGGCATGTTTTTTGCCATAGTTGGAAGTGGAATTATTGCCATCGGGTATCTTTTTAACATTATTTTATAAGGAAGAAAAATGAAAATAGAAGTTTTAGGAACAGGTTGTGCGAAATGTGTCACTTTAGAAAAAGTTGTCAAAGAGGCAGTTGCCAAGAGTGGAAAGTTTGCTCAGATTGTAAAAGTAGATGACATTATGAAAATAATGGAGTACCAAGTAGTAAGTACTCCAGGACTTGTCATAGACGGGAAAGTAGTCAGTACCGGTAAAGTTTTGAGTGTAGATGAAGTAGTAGCACTTATAAATAAGTAATTATGCAAGAGACTACTTTAGCGTATCTCATATGTTTAGTAATTTGAAAACAAAAAAAGATGATGCTCTAGCATGCTCAAACGATATAAAGAAATCTTAAAAGATTTCTTTATGAATCGCCACGCGTTACAATTTTAGCAACAATTTCATCCGGTAGTTTTTTAGGCTGAGGCTCAATATACCAAGTATCACCATTTGTCAGTTCAACTTTCCCACCCCATTTTTCGTCACTGTCAAACTCCAGCGTTTGAATAATCTCTTCCATATCTCTTTTTGCAAGATAAAACAGTATTTGTCCCTCGTCATTTTCACGTAACATTATCTTTGCCATTTTCTATCCTTTTATTGAATTTAAAACTTTTTTAATTTTGTGCCAGATACCGTCAAACACTACATTTTCAAAAGTTATTTGAAATAGATTTTCATCCAACAAATTTACGTATGACGGAGTAAAGAATCGTTGGTCATTTCTTTGGGGAAAATCACTGCGAAAATGTACTCCTCTGCTCTCCTCTCTTTTTAAAGCCGAAAGTATCATAGCCTCAGCTATGTAGAGAGCATTTTTAAATTCTAAAATTGATGAGAGTTCAACATTATTTTCTCTGTCTTTACTCACACAGTGGAGTCCATACTCCTTTTCTATCAGATATTCAACGTACTCATAAGCATCTACCAAAGATTTTTCATCGCGAAATACCCCGACATTTTTAAAAAGAGCATTGCCTAAGTTTTTTCTCATGGAGTTTATGTTGAAATGGCTTTCACCGTCTATAATGACATCTATGCGACGTAACTCTTTGTTGATGTCTGCATAATCAATGGGTAAAAAATCTCTTCTTTTGGCAAATTTTCCAGCCTCTGTTCCAGCTAAGCGACCAAAGTAAATCCCTTCCAAAAGAGAGTTTCCACCGAGTCTGTTTGCCCCGTGAACTCCGGTTACAGCACACTCTCCACAGGCAAAGATTCCCGGAATATCTGTTGACGTATCGCCTCTGGTCCAGATTCCGCCTATTGTATAGTGTGCTGATGGAGTTATCTCTAAGAGTTCAGTCATAATGTCTATGCCCGCTGAATTAAACGCCATTCTTTGTGTTGATGGAAGTTTTGTCTCAATAAGTTCACGCGGTAAATGTCTAAAATCCAAATAAACCTTATGTCCGTTAATCATGTGGGTTGCAATATCACGAGCCAATTTGTCCCGCGTTTGCAACTCGTTCGTAAAACGTTCACCATTCTCATCAACCAGATACGCACCCTCAGCACGGGCTGCCTCTGTTATTAGAGCTCCGTTCATCTTCAAAGTTGTAGGGTGAAACTGCACAAACTCCATGTTTGAGAGCTTCATATTTGCTCTAAGGGCTGCGGCTATAATATCTCCGGAACTCTCTTGTGCATTTGTTGAATGTCCTCTAAAAATTCCTGCATAACCGCCGCCGGCTAAAACCAATGACTTACACCCTAATGCTATAACCTGAGAGTCCCTGCGTCTTAAAAGAGTCACACCTGAGAGTCTTCCCTTGTACTTGGCAATGTTTAAGAACTGATGGTTGCTTAGTATATGGATACCCTGATTACGGCACTCCATGAGAAGTGTTTGAATGATAGCACTGCCTGTTTTGTCTGCTATGTAACAGGTTCTTGTCGCAGTCGTTCCCCCAAAAGGACGCTGCATAATATTGCCCTCTTCATCAGAGTCAAAATTAACACCCATCTTTTTGAGTTCTTGTATTATCTCCGGTGCTTCATGGCACATCTCTTCTATATTTTTTTTATTTATTAGGCCATCAGAACCGTCTATCGTATCTTTAATATGGTGGAGAATGGAGTCATATTCACTAATATTAATAACTGCGTTTATACCGCCTGAAGCAACTGCAGAGTTCGAGCGAAAAGGATTGCTTTTGGTTAAAATAGCCACGCTGCTTCCGTTCTTTTTTGCGTAAAGAGCCGAAAAAAGACCTGCTATTCCGCTCCCTACGACAACAACGTCATACAACATGCTTTTCCCTCATAATTTTATTCATCTTCTCAACACTCACGCCAGGGAGATACGCAAGAGTCAGGTTCTCTTCAACGTGTTCAGGAGTAACTGCCCCAAAAAGCGCACTCGTAGCATTGCCGGATCTTGCAAATTGAAGAGCACTTGTTACATCGTTAAAATCTGAAGTCCCCAAAATATCAGCTAAATCAGGAGAAAACTTTCTTTTAAAAAGATTGAGTTGCAACAAAGATGATGAGGCCATAAGTTGCAAACCAAAGCCGCCGACAGCTTGCATTAAAGTATAGTAACGGCCATCCGGTCCTTGTTGATTACTAAAGTTATATGCTTCTGGTTTACCAAGATTAAAAGGAGATTGAACATATTTAAAGTGGTGATCTTTACCGCCAACTTCTACAGCTATTTGCATAATGTCTTTTAAACTTATGTACTCCGTATGCCCTTCTTCATATAAAAAAGCATTCCAGGCAGCAATGCCGTAGGCTCTTATTTTTCCCTCTTGCACGAAAGTCTCAAATAAGACGAAGGCTGCTCTTATACGCTCAAGCAAAACTTCATAACTTACATA
>JAHJFL010000061.1 GCA_018824795.1 bacterium
CAAAAAACGACAAACTCTGCATTGTCATCACGTGTTCGTATAGCCAACTCCAAGGAGTCTCCAGTTATGTCAGCCATTTCAAAAACTTCATCTCTCTGATAAAAGTGTGCAACCACCGTTACACTGAGTTTCTCTTTTAATTCGTTAATTTTTTGTTTTAATTCTTCGTTTGTATATTTCAAGAAAAAGTCCTAATATTTAATAGTCTTGTTATTATATCGAAAAAATTTATATGCTTATAAATATACAAAGAGTAGAATGTCGCAATAACTTCAAATGGGAAAAATATGGAATTTTTATTTAATACAAATGTTGAGTTTTTTATAGCTGCTTACTTAGTCGGAGGTATACCTTTTGGCCTACTTTTAGCCAAAAAATTTGCCGGTGTTGACATCAAAGCGAGCGGAAGCGGAAGTATAGGTGCGACAAATGTTTTAAGAGTAGTAAAAGAGACAAATCCTTCTTTAGCGAAAAAACTCGGTGCTGCTACCCTTGCTTTAGATGCTATTAAAGGTATAGTTGTTTTAGCAATTGCCTATTTTATGGGTATGAGTGAATCAACTCTTTGGGGCATTAGTGTTTTAGCAGTTATTGGCCACTGTTTTTCACCTTATCTTGGTTTTGAGGGCGGAAAAGGAATTGCAACTGGTATGGGCGTTATGATGTTTATGATTCCAGTCGAAACAGTTATTGCTTTAGTCGTTTGGGCTGTAATGGCTAAAACTGTTCGTATATCTTCAGTCTCTTCTCTTACTGGAGTAGCAGCACTTTTAGTATCAAGTTTTTTTATTCATCCTGAGATGGCACATGCTCCAGTTGTTTTTATAGTTTTTATTCTTTACTATAAACACATTCCTAACATTATTCGCGTAGTTAAGGGCGAAGAAAAAAGAGTTATCTAAGTGACAATACATATTGAAGATCTGAAATTTCAGTGCATTATTGGAATTTTAGATTTTGAAAGGCTAAAAGAGCAAGATATTATCATTAATCTTACTATTGACTATTCTTATGAAAGTGAATTTATCAATTATGCAGAAGTAGTTGAATTCCTCAAAACGAATACAAAAAAAAGTAAATTTTTACTTATTGAGGATGCACTAAGCTCTTTAAGCAGTAAACTTAAAGAAAAATTTCCACTCATAAATACACTAAGCTTAAAAATAACAAAACCCTCAATTTTATCCGATGCCAAGGTAAGTGTAAGCAATATTTACAATTTCAATTCTTAAGATAAACTTCATTTTTTTTTAAAGAAAATTGAAAAAAACTTTAAAGTAAGCTAAAAGTGTGGTATGATTTCGCCAAAATATTCACATATAGGAAACAATTAATGCGCATTCTAATAATAGAAGATGAAGTAACATTAAACAAAATGCTAGCTGAAGGACTTAAAGAGTTTGGCTACCAAAGTGATGTAGTTGAAACACTAAAAGACGGCGAGTATTATTTAGATATTCGCAACTATGATTTAGTACTTATGGACTGGATGCTTCCAGATGGAAACTCAGTTGATATCATTAGTGATATTAAAACTAAAACTCCAAAAACAGTTGTAGTTGTTCTCTCAGCGAGAGATGACAATGAAAGCGAAATTGAAGCTCTCAGAAGTGGTGCAGATGATTACATTAGAAAACCTTTTGATTTTGATGTTCTTATAGCTCGTATTGAAGCGCGTTTACGTTTTGGTGGAAGCAACATCATCGAAATAGAAGATCTTATCATCAATCCTGAAGAAGAAAAAATCACTTATAAAGAAGTTGATATTGAACTTAAAGGGAAACCTTTTGAAGTTCTTACTCACCTTGCTCGTCACCGTGATCAAATTGTTTCTAAAGAACAACTTCTTGACGCAATCTGGGAAGAGCCAGAGTTAGTGACTCCAAACGTAATTGAAGTTGCTATTAACCAAATTAGACAAAAAATGGACAAACCATTAGGTATTACAACAATTGAGACTGTTCGTCGTCGCGGATACCGTTTTTGTTTCCCAAAAGAGATGAATTAATTACTCTTCTTAAACGTTAAAAGGAATTTCTTCCTTTTAACTTCCCCTAAAATCAGCTTTTAAAAATAAATGTTATAATTGCATAACTTTAATAAAGGCTTAATGTATGTTTTCAACACGAAGCATTAGAAACAGATTTTTTATTCAACTTATATTTTCTTCGGCTTTACTTATATTTTTATTTTCATCTGTATTATACTTCTTCATTAAAACATCCATATATGAAGAAAAACATCAAGAACTTTTACAATATGCCAAAAATATATCCAATAATAAAGCAATTATGCAAAGCGACTCTCTTTACCCAGATAATTTCTCATCATTAAATGTAGAAATAATTTATCTTAAAAGTCCTGAAACAGGTATAGAAGTTTATGAAAAAACACAGGATAAGAAAATATTTCTAACGCTTATATACCCTTTTAATATTGATGATATAAGTTATCTCAAAGTTACAAAAGAGATTACGCTTACTACTCTGTTGCTAGATAAAATACTTCACTATATTTTTATCATAAATATTGCCGGTTTTATTTTGGTTATATTATATGCTATTGCTATTTCAAACATGCTTGTATCTCCAATAAAAACTTTAAGTTCAAGACTTTCAAACATGAATGAACATCTTATGAGACCCATTGATGTTAAAGAACTCCCTCAGGAATTTGAACCTCTTGGAATTACAATCAATCATCTCATCGCCAGAATTCAAAACTTTGTAAAATATCAAAAAGAACTTTTTATTGGAACAGCGCATGAACTCAAAACGCCACTAGCAGTTATAAAACTCAAAAATCAAGTGACACTTATTAAACTAAGGACTCCCAAAGAGTATATAGACGCCCTTAAAGTAACCAATAAAACTATAGATGAAATGAATATTATCGTCTCTAATATACTCAATATAGGCCGGCAGGAAGGAGCGCAACTCGATAAACCTGTGGAAGTAGATGTTATACAGATACTCAAACAAAAAGCAGATGACTTTCGACTTTTAGCAGAAAATGAAGGAAAAACACTCCATATGCATTTTGAACCGCATGGGTTTATGGTCATGCTACAAGTTTCACTGCTCAATCAAATTGTGCAAAACTTTCTACAAAATGCATTAAAGTTTACACCTAAAGAAAAAAGTGTTATTCTCAGAAGTTCTCTAGATGATGTTGGACTCCTTATTGAAGTTATAGATGAAGGTTGCGGTATTGATGAAAGTATGGATCTTTTTGCACCATTTAAGCGCCAAGGGAATAAGTCTGGTGTGGGTCTTGGTCTATTTTTAGCAAAAAGTGCAGCCGATGCCTTGGGTGCGAAAATAAAAATAGAAAATAGAAAAGATGGAGTAGAAGGAACAAGAGCCTCTTTACAACTTAACTCCAAATTGTCTTGTATTTTGCCACAAAAAAAATAAAACCATATTTTTAAAAATTAATAAAGCTATATTTTGATATAAATCGGACAAGAAAAAAATATAAGGTTTTATAATATGGCATTACTGATAAATGATGAGTGTATAGCGTGCGATGCGTGTCGTGAAGAGTGCCCAACTACGGCGATAGAAGAGGGAGACCCAATCTACTTCATTGATCCGGACAGATGTACCGAGTGTGTTGGTATTTACGATGAACCTGCATGTATTTCTGTATGCCCTGTTGATTGTATAGTTCCGGATAAAGATAATGTCGAGTCTATTGCAGAATTGCAATTTAAATACAAAAACTTAGAAGAACTGTAGCGTTTTGGCGAAAAGAGTCGCAGTTATAGACATCGGTTCTAACTCTGTTAGAATGGTTGTCTACGAAAAAACCTCTCGTTTTGCATTTCACCTCCTCCACGAAGCAAAAAGTAAAGTAAGAATTTCTGAAAACGCTTACGAGCATGAGGGCAATCTCCAAGAGATTCCCATGCAAAGAACTTTTGAAGCTTTAAAAGATTTCCTGAGTATATGTGAATCTTTTACTGTAAGAAAAGTCTTTTGTGTTGCAACTTCTGCCTTGCGTGATGCTCCCAATAAGAAAGATTTCCTTCAAAAAGTCAAAACGCAGTTAAAACTTGATATCAAAGTTATTGATGGGCAAAAAGAAGCTCACTATGGTGCTATTGCATGTGCAAATCTTCTCCCAGAACAAGAAAATGCTCTAAGCATAGATATTGGTGGTGGTTCTACAGAATTTAGTATTATTAATCAAAAAAATGTCAGCAACACAATCTCTTTAGAGCTTGGAACAGTACGATTAAAAGAACTCTTTTTTGATAAAAACGCCATAGATAAAGCTATTGAATATATCGATAAAAAACTTGAAGTATTAGATGACTTAGAGGCTTCTACTATTATAGGTATCGGTGGGACATTTAGAGCGATTTCAAGTGCCATTATGAAACTTGAAGATTATCCCCTACAAAAACTTCATGCTTACGAATACTCAGCTAAAAAACTTGAAAAATTTATCTCAAATATTTTAGATGCAGATGAAGCAGGACTTAAAAAACTTGGCATCCAAAGTAATAGATTTGATGTCATAAAACCAGGCGCTCTCATTTTAGAGAGAGTTCTTAAAAAGATAGCTCCACAGACAGCTCTCACGAGTGGTGTAGGTGTTAGAGAGGGAGTTTATCTCTGTGATCTATTAAGAGGTTCTAGGGGCAAGCTACCTTCAAATTACAACACATCTGTAAGATATATTATTGATTCGCATATCAAAGACAACAGCTTTTCAAATCAGCTCAATCAACTCAGTAAAAAACTCTTTGATTTAACAAATCAACACTTTAACATAGACATAAAATACAGATATGAATTAGCTGTTGCTTCAAAGCTTTACCCAGCTGGAGGAAATGTTCATTTTTACTCTAAAAATAAGCATAGTTATTATCTTATTCAGACAGCTCTTGAATATGGCTTTAAACATGAACAAATTGTTCTTATTTCTACGCTTGCAAAATATGCAAAGAAAAAACTTCCTGAAGATTCTCATATTCAAAAGTATGCTTCTTTATTACCTCAAACAAATATACTTAACTACTTAAGCTATCTGCTCTCTTTAAGTATAGCTCTGCTTAGCCACAGGCCTAGAAACATTGATTTTAATTTAAAGTTTGAAAATGGTTTGCTGGAGATAGAATCTTCAAACAATCTTTATCTCAGCAGAGAAGCCGTCAAAAAACTCGATTGTATAGAAAATTTTAAAGTTATAATCTAATTACGTCATACTGCGTTTAGAGTAGTTTTATTTTTAAAAGAACATTATATTCCAAGCTTAGGCATAATGCCTAGACTTAGAATCTTTGTCCCATTGTGAATTCGAAATTTGACGTTTTATCGCCGGCTTGTTCATTAAGTGGATTAGCAAACATAAGTTGAATCGGTCCTACAGGTGAGAACCATTCAAGTCCAAGTCCATAACCGCCACGAGAGTACTCATCCAAAGAGTTTTCACCAATAAAGCCCCAATCTACGAATGTGACCAATCTCATTTTTGCAGCCGGAACAAGTGGAAAACTGAGCTCAACATTATTGGAAAAAGTTTGATTTCCACCCTTTCTTCTAAGTATGCCTGAAATTGGATCTTTCTCAGCAGGAGCAATAGAGTAGGATTGGTATCCTCTCACACTTCCTATACCACCCATATAAAATTTTTCAGCAATTGGAATATAGCCATTGTCTATTACAGCATTAAAACGCGCTTTATATCTAAAAATAGCATCAAATCCAAGATACTCTTCCAAGCCGTTAAACTTTCCAAAGTTCGTTCTACTTTTCATAAAATCTGCATCTCCGCCTAAGCCAGATTTTTCAAAACTTTGGCTCAAGGTCAAACCTTCACGAGGAAGATAGTAATCATCTGTATTATCAAACTTAGCACTAATAGTCACAGAACTTTTCGTATAATCTTCAAAATAATATGGATCATAAAAAGTATTGTTAAAATCAACACCACTTCCAAATTCATACGCATTTCGTGAATATCCGTATCCTAAGTATCCTGTAATATATCTAGAAAACCTGTGTCCGACACCAAGATTTATACCATCAGAAAATACTGTATAATCATTATACTCATAGACTGATTTAAAGACTGAAAAATTACCGCTGAAATCACTATCATTAAGTCTTGGATTTGAAATATTAAATGAGTAGTTTTGACTTGTCTGAGATTTTTCAGCCTGAACGCCGATATCAATTCCTGAACCCCAGATATTTCTGTCATTGACACCAATAGAGACCAATAAACCGCCATAACTTCCATATCCGCCACCAACTTGAATATTGCCTGTTGGAGCTTCTTTTACTTTTACAATAAGGTCCATCGTTTGGTTATCGATTCTTTTTTCTTCAATAGTTGTTCCATCAAAAAAACCAAGACGTCCAAGTGAGTTTCTCGAGTCTTTTAAATCTGTCAGAGAATACATATCTCCAGGCCCTAAGTAAAGTTCACGTCTTATAATTCTGTCAAGTGTTCTTGTATTACCAGAAATAACAACGTCCCTTACTTTGACTTTGTCGCCCGGAGCAATTCTAAAAACTACTTCAACAGTATTGTTCTCTTTGTTTTTTTTCAAATCCGGAACAACCTGAACGTAAGCATAGCTCAGGTCAGCAATAAGTGTTTTAATATTATTCGCATCATCACGAAAAGTTTTAATATTAAAAACTTCTCCCTCTTTAAGGGTAATAATTTCTCTAATCTTCTCATCATCTATAACATGCTTTAACTGTTCTATTGAGATGGCACTTATTGAGTAGACAGGTCCCTCTTCTACCTGATAACTCATATCAGCCGTATAATGGTTAAAATTCACTCTGACAAAGGGTGCGTCTACCTTTGAGTCCAAGTAACCATACTGCATATAGTAATCACGGATTCTCAGATTGTCATATTCTAAATCGCCTAAGCTCATTTTTCCGTCATTACGACCCCAAAACCAGCCCATCCATTCATGCTCTTTATTTGCTATAACAGTGTCAAATTCATCAGCATCTAAACCAGAAACACCGCTGTATTTTAAATTCTCAATTCTAATCTCTTCGCCCTCGTTAACCAGGAATGTAACTTTCATACTTCCGTTTTCCAAGTATTCTTTTTCTATTTCAACAACACTGTCTATTTTACCTTTCTGGTTAATTGCTTCAATAATTCTTTTTTTAGCAGCTTCTAGTTTCTTCTCATTGTAAAGAGTACCTTTTTTGATTTGCACTACGCTATCTTTTATTCCTTCTTCGTCTTCTTTCCAGCCCTTGAGCTCAACCTGAGAAATAATCGGCTTTTCTTTAAAAGAAAAGACCAAAATATCTCCTTTTATTTCAGCCCAGACATCATTGAAATAACCCTGTTCAAAATACTTTTTAATAGCACTATTAATCATATCTTCGTTAACATCTTCTCCGACCTTAAAGCCTAGCATCCTAGTTGCTACGGGTTCAGACATATGAACCATTCCATTGTATTCAATTGATTTAATAACTGTTGCATAAACGTGTGTTGTGAGTAGTAGTAAAAAAATAGCTGATAAAATTCTCATTAATGTCCCGTGTGTATAAATTAGTAGAGATTTTACCGACTAAGTGGTTAATGTCAACTAAATCATGTATAATTTCTCAACTTAAAATTAAGAAAAGATATGAATGTAGCAATTGTAGGACTAGGATTAATGGGTGGCTCTTTCGCTTTGAGCTTAAAAAAGCTTGATTTTATAGATGAAATTGTAGGTACTGACCACAACGTCAACCACCAACAAGAGGCTTTATTATTAGGTTTAGTAGAAAAAATAGTAGATTTTGAAGTAATAAAAAATTATGATGTAATTATCTTGGCTATTCCAGTCAATGGAATTATAGCTGCACTCAAGAATTTGCGAGATGTTTCTGAAAATACAACAATTATAGATTTAGGAAGTACCAAAGAGATCATTGTAGCTTCTGTGCCAAAAGAGATTCGCAAAAATTTTGTTGCAGCACATCCAATGACGGGAACAGAAAACTTTGGCCCTAGCGCAGCACTTGAAGGACTTTATGAGGACAAGGTGGTCGTTTTATGTGACTTAGAAGAGAGCGGTGAGCTTCAAAGCTCTATTGCTAAAAAAATATTTAAATCTATTGGTATGAAAAAGTATTTTATGAAATCACACGAACATGACCGTCATGCTGCGTTTATTTCACATATGCCGCATGCTATTTCTTATTCACTTGCAAACACTGTTATGAAGCAGGAAAACAAGCGTAATATTTTACTTCTTGCAGCCGGTGGTTTTCGCTCTATGAGCCGTTTAGCAAAAAGTTCTCCTACTATGTGGGAAGATATCTTTAAACAAAATAAGACAAATCTACTTGAAGCCCTTGAGCTTTTTGAGGCTGAACTTAGTTCTTTGAAAAAAAGTATTAACGATGATGATTGGGAAAAGGTAAATAAAACTCTCCAACAAGGCGGAGAGCTTCATAACGTTTTAGACTAAGAGATCTCGTACTTTTTGAGTATCTCTTTTAGTTTCTCTTTATCTATTTTTGTTTTCTCATTCGCATAAATATTTTTTTCTAAAATGTTCATAATATCTTGAACCTCTGCATCTTCTTTATATGGCAATAGCTTCATTAAAAGAATTTTCGGTTCTTTTATAGAGATACTTTTTTCTCTTTTAAAGTATTTCCATGGCTGAGTCAGCATCACTCCTAAACCAAGAAGTAAACCTCCAATAAACATTGATAATCCCATTACAAGCGAAATACTGCCAGTTTGATCTTGCGATGTCTCAGCTTCAGAAGTTTGCACATTACTTTCATCTCGTTTTACAAGCAACTCGGATGGAGCAGTTGCTCCGCCTTTTACTTCTATGTTAAGAGCCTCTGTTGTAATACTTTTGATTTTTTGCTCTTTTAAATCAAAATAACTCAGAGTAAAAGGTTCAATTGTAAAATTACCATCGGCAACAAAAGCTATTTTTTGGGTAAGCTTATTACTTTCTATTGCTATTTTTTCATCAAAAACACTTACTCCTGTAATAAAAGGTTTAAAACTTTTTATATCTTCTAAATTTCCGTCTCCGACAACTTCGATAGTTACATTCACCGCTTCATTTGGATTTATGACACTTTTGTCAGCACTTGCTTTTATTGTAAAATCACCAACTAAACTGGCACCCTCTGGCAAAGGCTTTACGCTTATGTTTAAATCATTTGAAAAATAAGATTTCCATTTTACATTTGTTGACCATGAACCCCACAAATCTTTTGAACTTCCGCGAGAAGCTATACTCATTTGTGCCGGAGAGATTTCAAGATTGCCTTCTCGTTGCGCTGCAAGTCTGTAACTGAGTTTTGTCATAATATAAGCACCCTGTTCATATCTTTGGGGCTGCGTTTCACCTTTAACCCAAAAACCTTTAAACTCGGGTGGTAAAAACTTACTGTCAAGTGCTTCAGCTGAACGTTTTTGTTTAAACAGAAGTTCAACATCAAAAGGTTCACCGACAAAAAGCTCCTGTTTACTGCTCATAAGCGTCAATTCAAAATTTGTATCCGCTCTTTTGCTTACCGGAGAAACTTTAATTTTTACAGGCTCCGTTTTTTCAACTTTTCCGTCTACTATAATTTCTATAGGTTCTATCACACAACTTTTTTTTGGCATAAACTGATAACTCAAAGTATAACTTTTTTTGTAATCTAAATTGATCATTTGTATACTTGTCTGTGAACTTGTAGAGATAATATCGCTATCACATACAGCAAAAAGTTTTGGTTTTTGGACATCTTCTCCCATTATGGTGAGTTTTAGTGTCACAATATCACCTAAAGATACCTGGTCTGTGTCTACATATGCTTTTACATCTGCATGTAAAAAGAGTGGTGTTAAAAAAAGTGTAAGGAGTATCTTACCAAGGTTTTTCATCTGTTTTTTCCTCATTCTTATTTTCATTATTAAGCATATACATATACGAGTTTTGGTTCATGTTGAGCTGTTGAATCCATTTTTCTTCCTCTGCATCACTCATCTTATCTTTGTTTGCTTCTTTGGCCTTTTGAAGAGATTCTTGCAAATCACTCTTGTTCTGCTGAAGTTCTTTTAAATCTTGTTTTGTTTTTTCATTATTTGTTAACTCATCTTTTTTTTCTTTATTCTCTGCATCATTTTTCATCTCCTCCGAATTTTTCTTTTCATCTTCAGAGTTCTCTTTTTGAGACTTTTGCTCATTTTGCTGAGACTGTTCATCTTTCTTCTGTGATTTTTCATCTTTTTGAGAGTTCTCTTTTTGATCTTGAGAAGCTTTTTCACCTTCTTGATCTTGATTTTGCTGCTCTTTTTTATCTTCTTTATTCTGTTTATCTTCTTCTTTATTTTCTTTTTTCTGATCTTTCTCTTCTTCTTTTTGCTCTTTTTGTTGTTCATCTAAGGCTTTTTTTACAGCTTCATAATTTTCTTGAACTTCTTTATCTGCTTGAAGTTTTAAAGACTCTTCATACGCTTTAAGTGCGTTTTGCAGACTCTCTTCATTTGCAAGCTTAGCATTTGTATTTCCTATATTTGCATAATTTTCTGCTCTCTCTGACTTGCTCTGAAAATGAGCAGATTCGTAAGCTTTGAGCGCATCATCATATTTTCCTTGTTTATACAAAGAGTTTCCTGCGTTAAAGTAGCTTTGTGCGTTTTGTGTTGCTTTAGCATGCTTTTCATAAAGCTCTGCTGATTGCACAAAATCTCCTTTTTCATAAGCTTCTTTAGCGTTTTTCAATTCCATGAAGTCTAAAATTCCTGCTTCTGTCTTTGTAGGGGAAGCTAAAAACGTAAAAAGTAAAAAAGCTGAGGGAAGTGCCACTGTCACTCGTTTACTCATGGAACTTGTTGCAATCAGTAAAAGGAAAAGTGCCAAACCAAGTGGATAATAAAAAAGAGGAATAAAACGCGCAACCTCTTCGCTTTTAAGTTCTTTCTTTTCACTGAGTCTTTCTATTTCACTGAGCATTGTTTTTATATCATCTTGCGATTTGACATTTTCAATGTAAACGCCGCCGCTCTCA
>JAHJFL010000005.1 GCA_018824795.1 bacterium
GCAAAAGATGCAGGAGCTGCCGAGAACCCTCCCACACTATATACAGCATCAATTTTGTCTATTTTTAAAATCTTTCGAGCCTCTAAAAAAGCTTTAAAAATTTTAAAAAGAGCTTTAAATTTCCCCAAAGCACTTTGATTGACAACGCCGGTTGTCTCTAAAAAATAGACTGATTTAAAAAGAGAATCGTGTTCAAAATATTTTTTATCCTGCCCCTTTGTTGAGCCGATAAAAATAGCTTCATGTCCTTCTTTACTCGCCGCTTCCACAAGTGCTGCAGCTATCATAAGATGCCCACCTGTTCCGCCGCCTGTTATACAAATCTTCATACCTGCAAAACCCCTAATCTAACTTGGCTTTTTTCGATGCCATCAGCACCATGCCAACAGCTACCGCTGCACCGAGCATTGCCGAACCGCCATAACTTAAAAACGGTACAGAAATCCCTTTAATTGGTGTAATTCCACTGATTCCATATGCGTTTACCAAAAACGAGAACGAGAGCATGAGTCCAACACCTAAACTAAAAAGATAAACGCTGGTGTTTTTTGTTCTGTTAGCTACTTTAAAAATACGCTGAAGCATCCACATAAAAATAAAAACAACAAACGCAACACCCACAAATCCGAATTCTTCGGCAAGTCCCGCTAAAACAAAGTCAGTATGAACTTCACTTAAAAAGCCGAGTTTAAAGGTTCCGCCGCCAAGTCCAACACCAAAAATACCGCCATTGTGAATGGCGTTTAGAGAGTGCCCTATCTGGTAAGGTTCAACCTCAGTTGGAACTCTTAGCTGCTCGGCAACAGCTGCAGGAAATAGGTCTAAAACACTGTTTTGTGCCAATGCCCACCAAGATTTTATACGTAAAATTCTATGCTCTGCTGTAAAAATGAAAAAGAAGAAGAACATAACAACTACACTTAAAATACTAAAAAAGAAGCGAAAACTGCTTCCTGCAAAAATCAGCATAAAAAGCATCGTCGAGCCTAAGACAACCACCTGCCCTAAGTCATTTTGCACAAACGCAATGATAAACATAGCGCCTATGAAAACAAGAGCGTATGGCGCAAAACGTTTTAACTCCCCAAATAATCCTATATCATCATGATGACCAAGTTTTCTTGAAAAACTCCATGCTAAAAAGTAGATGAACCCTACTTTAAAAAATTCAACCGGAGCCAAAGAAAAACCAAAAAGCTTAATCCATCTTTTTGCTCCACCGACAGCTGTCACTAAAAAATTAGGTAAAAATGGCATTGCAATCATAAGAATTGCAGAGACAATAAATAGTGTTAATCCAATGCGTTTGAGCCATATATTTGGGTTTAAAAGAGAAAGCCCCCAGATAATAAAAATGCTCAAAACTCCAAAAGCAAGCTGTCTCACAACAAAGTGAAATTCACTGACACCAAAAAGAATAGTCGTATATGCAGATAGAGTGTATGACAATATGATGCTAATGCCGATTAATGCACATGCTAATGTAAATAGTTTTCTATCTGCACCCATACTTGTCCCCTATTTAATTTTATTGATTTTCAAAACAAATTCAACTTCAGGCTTTGAAAGATTGAGTTCTTTTGAGATGGTCTCCATTGAGACGCCCTGCTTAAATAGTGAAATAATTTTTGCATCATCATTTGCATGAACATACGATGGCATAGAAATCTGTTTGACTCCGCTTTCCAAAGATGCAAGTCTCGTGTCTATCTGTTCATCAAGTGTGTTTATCCCCATATGGAGCTCTTGTACATTTACAGAAAGTGGTCTTATTAAATCATATACGCTTCGCTCAATCTCTTGATAAATCTCTTCATCACTCATTCTTGGAACATCACTCTGCAAACTTTTTTGTATCTCTGTGAGCTCTTTTTTAAGATAATAAATTTCTCTGTTTAACTCTTCCACAACACTGGCAACAGAGCGAATATTTCTTTCGTTGTACGCTTCTTTGTTAAATATATAGTAAGTAAGATAAGCAAGCGCCACAATTAAAACTAAAACTATATAGACAAGGTTGGCTGTTATAAAATCAATATTCACTGTTTTTTCTCTTTTGCTTCACGAATAAGTACTCTCTCTCTGGCTGTCATATAGGCGTTCCACTCTTTCTCATCTCTTTCATGAATTTTTACTATTTCTGCAAGTGATTTTGTTTTTGCAACAAAAAAAACCCCGACATCGCGTTTTGGATGAACAGGCATTTCTATGCGCCCATAATATTGTGTTCCCTCTTGCAGCACATCATCCCCAAGATGAAAATGCTCAAAACCAATGGAGTCAATCTGCGCTATGTCCATGAGTGAAACTCTTTTTGGCTGTTCATTTTTTAGAAACATCTCCAAAGCGTCTATTTTATTATGTAACTCCACAACAAGTTGAAGTAAAATTGGATCGCTATCAGAGGTATCACCTCTAGCTTTAGCAAGCTTGAGCCATTGTGTGATGGCGTTTTCATCAGACTCTGCGAGTTGATGGTATTCTCTTACAAAAGCTTCTTCATCAACCGATTTTTCACTAAAAGAGATGCTGATGGGTGCGGGAACGAGACGAACATCCATTAGAAAGCCTTATCTAAAATAATCAGAGCTAAAAACGCAACGCCGAGGTAACCATTCACGGTAAAAAATGCACGGTCAATTTCTGTAAAATCACGGCGTACAAGAATCTGTTCATAAGCCAAAACAAACCCGCTTCCAACAGCAGCGATAAAAGCAAAAGCACCTAGTCCGGCCGCCCATGCAAAAAGAATCCAAAAAACAACACTCATCATATGAAAAATTGCAGAGATAAAAAGCGTAGCCTCTGGTCCATAATGCGCAGGAATGGAGTAAAGACTGTTTTCTCTATCAAAATCTATATCCTGTAAAGAGTAAAGCAAATCAAAACCTGCCACCCAAAACATAACACCCAAACTCAAAAGAACCGACCACAGAGGGACACTCTCACTAATGGCAACAACTCCGGCGATAGGTGCAAGTCCAAGAGATATTCCCAGAACTATGTGTGCCAACGAGGAGAAGCGTTTAAAAAATGAGTAGCCGCCAAGCACTAGCAAAATAGGAAAACTCAGCCAAAAAGCCAAAGGGTTGAACAAGTATGCAATAAGAACAAAAGCTAAAGCATTCAAAGCAATAAAGACGAGCATACTTGTGTCGCTGATTCTGCCATCCACACTCGGACGTTCTAGTGTACGTGGATTCTGCGAATCTATGTCCTTATCTGCAAATCTATTCACGCCCATAGCGAAGTTTCTGGCACTAATGGCTGCTAACACGCCAAGAAATAGCATCCAAAAACCAAACCAGCCATCAGCTGCTACAATCATAGCTATGAAAATAAACGGGAGAGAAAAAATGGAGTGTTCGAACATTACGAGTTCATTAAAATCTTTTAACTTATTAATATATTTTTGCAAACTTTACCCTTCTCGTATAATAAAAGCCTATTCTATCCAAACTTGTTTTAAAGTGCTATAATTTCGACATGATTACACAGATAAAACAACTAGCCATTATCGGGCCAACGGCATCTGGAAAGAGTGATTTAGCAATTAAAATTGCAAAAAAAATAGATGCATATATCCTATCAATTGACTCTTTGAGTATCTATAAAGAGATAAACATTGTCTCTGCAAAACCTTCTTATGAAGAACTACAGAGCATCAGACATTTTGGTGTGAATGTTCTCTATCCCAATGAATACTTTAGTGTAGATATTTTTATCAACCTTTACAAAGAGGTCCTTGAAGCGTGTCAAAAAGATGCTAAAAATCTTGTCATTGTCGGTGGCACTTCTTTTTATTTAAAATCCCTACTTCAAGGACTTTCTGACATTCCAAAAATAGACGAAAATGTAAAATCAAGAGTAAAGAAACGCCTGCAAAATCTGCATGATTCTTATGAACTCTTGAACGCTCTTGACCCGCTTTATATGAAAAACATCAATAAAAATGACAGTTACCGCATAGAAAAAGCCCTGCTTATTTACGAAGCTTCCCATAAAACGCCAACTCAGTGGTTTTTAGAAAATCCGCCTAAGCCTGTCATAGAAGATTTACCCATTTTTAACATAGAAGTTGAACGTGATATTTTAAGAGAACGTATCGCCAAACGCACAAAAAAAATGCTCTCTCTTGGTCTGATTGATGAAGTGTGCGTGCTTGAGCATAAATACACACGTGAACCAAATCCTATGGCTTCCATAGGAATTCTCGAAGTTTTAGAATTTCTAGACGCAAAAGTTGACAAAGAAGAGATGCTCCAAAACATTTCAACACATACAGCGCAACTTGCAAAACGTCAACAAACTTTCAACAAAACGCAGTTCGAGAATCTCATTTGCGCACCACTCGAAGAGTTAGAAGAAATTATTTTAAAGACGATAGATGCTTAAGATTATATTTTTACCCGCAGTTTTATTCATTTTAGCCTATGGACTTTGGGTAAGTCCGAACTTTAAAGAGATATCTTCAGGTATTGCGATTTTTATGCTTGGAATGCTCGCGTTAGAGCATGGTTTTAAATCCTTTACCGGAGGAACACTAGAAAGAGTTTTAAAGTTTTCAACCGACAAAGTCTATAAAAGTATTATTTTTGGGGCTATTAGCACGAGTATTATGCAGTCGAGTTCTTTAGTTTCACTTTTAAGCATCTCCTTTTTAAGCGCTGGCCTCATAGGACTTTCTCAGGCTATCGGCATTGTCTTTGGAGCCAATTTGGGTACTACGACCGGAGCTTGGCTTATCGCTGCTTATGGCTTAAAAATCGACATTGCTTCTTACGCACTTCCAATGCTTGTCTTTGGCGTTGTGTTTATGTTTGAAAAAAACCGCGTACTTCAAGGTCTTGCGTTTATTCTTATAGGTGTGGGCTTTTTATTTATGGGTATTGACTATATGAAAACGGGTTTCGAGGCCTTTAAAGATACTATTGATTTATCTACTCTTTCTATAGTTGGGTTCAAGGGGCTTCTCATCTTCAGCGGAATTGGTATCTTTGCAACCGTTGTTATGCAGTCTTCTCATGCAACGCTTGTTTTAATTTTAACCGCACTTGCCGCAGGACAAATAAGTTATGAAAATGCTCTCGCCCTTGCAATTGGTGCAAATGTCGGCACGACAATTACTGCCATCATAGGTTCACTGAGTTCCAATATTGAAGGAAAAAGACTCGCAGGTGCGCATCTTATTTTTAACCTAGTGACTGGTATTTTAGCCATTGTATTTATACATCAGATGGTTTTTTTAGTAGAATATATATCTGAAGAAATCGGTATTGCCACTGATAATTTCACACTTAAACTCGCACTCTTTCACACTATTTTCAACCTTATAGGGATAGTAGTCATGCTTCCTTTCATCAGTAAACTTGTGACATTTTTAGAAAAATTTCTTCAAGCAAAACCAAATGAAGATGAGATAAAGTTTGACACTCCACTCTACCTCAACGCTGCTGTTTTATCTTTTCCTCAGACAACAAAAGCTGCCATAGTTAGAGAGACAAAACATTTATATGATAATGCCTTTGAGATTATTGCAAATGGCCTTAACATGAAAAAAGAGAATATAGTTTCTGAGCTGGAGATTGATGAAGTTGCAAAAAGACCTTATGCAAAAAAAATAGCTGACATAGACGCTCTCTACAATCATAAAATAAAAGATATTTATGGGGCAATTATAGATTTCGCCACAAAAGCACAAGCGAATATGAGTCAGAATGACATTAAAGAACTCTATAGGCTCAAACTTGCAAACAGAGATTTGGTTGAGGCCATCAAAGATACAAAACATCTCCAAAAAAATATTTTAAAATATGCCTCAAATCCTAACAAACAAATACGTGACGAGTACATTAACATCAAAAAGAACTTGGCACAGTTACTGAGATATTTATACAGTGCTGCTACGAATGAAGCTCAAGATGAGATAGTTATCGCCCTCTCCAAAGCAAAAGCGCACATAGAAAAAAATGACCTTATTTCTAACGGCGTTTTAGACAACCTCATTAGAAATCAGCTCATTACAAACCAGATGGCGACTTCACTCATGAATGACAGTACGTATGCGTTTAATATTGGAAAAAATTTGATTGCGACTGCAGAGATGATTTATTTAACGGTCAATGAAAATCCGGACACTATACATCCGGACACTGCTCTCACTCAAAATGATGAGAGCGTAGTACTTTAGAGACCTTTTATTTTTGGCAAAGAATTGAGTAAGTCTCAGCTCTTCTGTCACGAATAAGTCCCCAGTACTCTCTTTGTTTAGCATTGTCTTCCAAGTCATACTCTGCATAGAGAATCTCTTCTTTATCACGACTAGCTTCGGCAATTTTAGCTCCCGTATAATCAGTCATAAAAGATGAACCGTAAAAGTTAAGTGAGCAACACTCACCTTTTTCTTCTCCATAACGGTTTGCAACTATTACAGGAACAGTATTTGTAGCGGCATGACCCATTTGAACTCTTTGCCAATGCTCTTTAGAATCTAAATGAATTTCAGGTTCACTTCCAATAGCCGTCGGATAAAAAATAATCTCAGCACCCAAAAGAGTAAGTGCGCGGGCAGTTTCGCAGAACCATTGGTCCCAGCAAATGCCTACACCAATTTTTCCAAACGCAGTATCCCAGACTTTAAATCCTGTGTCGCCCGGTTTGAAATAAAACTTCTCTTCATAACCAGGACCATCAGGAATGTGCGTTTTACGGTAGTTGTCCATAACAGTTCCATCTGCGTTTACGACAACCAAAGAGTTGAAATACTCCTCACCGCTTTTCTCAAAGTAACTCACAAGAATCACAACTTTAAGCTCTTTTGCCATTACAGCAAATTCCGCTATTAGTTGATTATCTTTCAAAGGCGTTGCCCATGAAAAATATTTTTTGTCCATATCTTTACAAAAATAGAGCCCTTCAAAAAGCTCAGGTAAAAGTATTATCTGCGCACCATTGGAAGCTGCTTCTTGAACTAATCTTTTAGCTTTTTCAACATTTGAGCTTTTGTCTTCGCTCATGCTCATTTGAATTGCAGATACTTTAACCATAACTTAGCCTCTGCTTGTAACTTCTAAAAGGTGGTAACCAAACTGCGTTTTAATTGGACCGTATAAAACGCCAACATCACCAGTGAATACAGCTTTATCAAACTCAGGAACCATTTGTCCCGGACCAAATTTACCTAAATCTCCGCCTTTTCTTCCCGATGGACATTGTGAGTAAGACCCTGCAATGCTCTCAAAAGTAGAAGCTCCGCTCTCTATTTCTGCTTTTAGAGTGTTACACTCATCCTCACTGTGAACAAGTATGTGTCTTGCTGTTGCGTATGCCATAATATTTCCTTAGTTTTAATCTGATGTTACACACTTTATGAGCAAAAGCCCATAAAGCGGCAGGGACAAATGTCCCTGCAACCCCCTAAAGCTACTCGCAACTTTCGGTTACAAGAGAAAAAAAGTGTGTAAAGTCAGTTTTAATCCTGGCATTTTACACTAATTTTGTTTGCTTTAAAAATTATTAACCATAATAATTAAATTTATTTAAGGTTATATTTATAGTAGTGCTTGAGTATTATTTGCTAAAAAAATGGAGTATTTTATGAAAAAAATTATCTTGGCGGCACTGAGTGCCTTTGTATTTTTAGGATGTAGCTCAAACGCAACAAATGAAAATGTGAAACCGGCACTGGTACTAAACCAAAGTATAGAAAGTTTGCAGTTAAATGATCAATTTGAAGTAGCACAGACAATACCTGCTGATACAAAAAAGATTATCTTCGCGTTTTCCAAAGATGTCGGTCACACTTGTAACGATTTTTTTGCTACAAAAGTACCAAGCTATTTAACAGATAACAAAGTAGTATTTGTGGCTGACGTCAGTGGCGCACCTTCTCTTATAAGAAGTATGTTCATTCTTCCTGGGCTCAAAGATTTTAAACACACCGTTTTAGTGATGGATGACAAAACTCTTGCTGGCAAATATAAAGCAGGTATGGA
>JAHJFL010000006.1 GCA_018824795.1 bacterium
CACTTTCCGCAGCTTCATCATTTATATCTTCTAAGATAATATCTTCTTTATTAAGCATGACAGACCTTAGTATAGTATTTTTGTATTCCGAAGAGAGTATTGTGTTTATGGTTTGTTCAGAATGTTTCCCATCTAGTTCATAAAGGTAAAGATATATTTTGTATTTCTTAAACATGACATCACTTTTGTCAAAAAGGAACTTCAAATAAAGTTGTGACATAGAACAAAGAGGGTCAATAAAGGTGTGAACTTCTTTATCTCCATCGCCAAATACTATCGCTTTTGTTTTGATAGTCTCAAGTAATGCTAAAGAATCACTTGGAGAGAGCAGTTGCGTTTTTTCCGGTGCTTTTGCATATAATGAAGAAATAAAAAATAAAGATATAAGAATAAATAATATTTTTTTCATAATTGGATTCTACAATGAATATTGTTTCAAAATGATTACAATAATGTATAAATTTTGTACAAAGCAAATTTTTGCTATTGTTCTTTATTGAAATATTGACATATAAACGCAGAGGAAGTTAGATGAAATTTACTGGGAAAAATGTTTTAGTTACAGGTTCAAGTCGTGGAATTGGTGCTGAAATAGCAAAAACTTTGGCTGGATTTGGTCTTAAAGTTTGGATCAACTATAGAAGCGGAGCTGCAGAGGCAGACGCTGTGAAAGAAGCCATAGAAGCTGCAGGTGGAAACGCAGCAGTAATAGGCTTTGATGTAAGTGATGAGGCTGCGTTTATTGATGCTATTAAGACTATAGTAGATTGTGACGGAGAGTTTTCTTATCTTGTTAATAATGCCGGTATCACAAATGATAAACTCGCGCTTCGTATGAAAACAGAAGATTTTATGAGTGTTATAAATGCAAATCTTACTTCATGTTTTATTGGGTGCCGTGAATCTATGAAAACTATGAGAAAGAAAAAATTTGGTGCGGTTGTAAACATTGCTTCTATAGTAGGTGAAACAGGAAACGCAGGTCAGACAAATTATGCAGCAAGTAAAGGCGGAGTGATTGCCATGACAAAAAGTTTTGCCATAGAAGCAGCTACAAGCGGTATTCGTTACAACACTGTAACTCCAGGTTTCATTGCAACTGAGATGACAGATGTTCTCAGCGATGAAGTCAAAGGCAGTTTTACTTCAAAGATTCCAATGGCCCGTTTTGGAAATCCAAGTGAGGTGGCAGAGGCTACTGCCTTCTTATTGTCGGACCATGCAAGCTACATTACAGGGGAAACGCTCAAAGTAAATGGCGGAATGAATATGGCATAATTAAGGTAAATTTGTTATAATTACCCGATTAAATTAAAAAAACAGGAGCTATAATGGCACTTATAGATGATATTAAAGAAGTAGTAGTTGAGCAGTTAAGCGTGAGCGCTGATGAGGTAAAAGAGGATTCAAAATTCGTTGAGGATTTAGGCGCTGACAGTCTTGACGTTGTTGAACTAGTTATGGCTCTTGAAGAGAAATTTGATATTGAAATCCCAGATGATGAAGCAGAAAAAATTCAAACTGTTGCTGATGTAGTTGCTTACATCGAAAGTAAATAGTCGAAAGTTTCCTTATTGTCTTACTGCAGGGCAAGGCTCTGCAGTAAAATTTTTTTAGTAGCTAATGTTGATTAGTTGTTAAAAGTATTTTATATTTTTGGAGTTTATATATGAGAAGAGTAGTAGTAACTGGTATTGGTATGATTAACTCAGTTGGTAATGATAAAGAGAGTTCTTTTAAAGCTATATGTGAGGGTGAATGCGGTATCGACACTATAACTCTTTTTGATCCTGCTGAATATGCAGTAAGAATTGCAGGTGAAGTTAGAGATTTTGATCCGGCGACTGTTATGGATGCCAAAGAAGTAAAAAAAGCGGACAGATTTATTCATCTTGGATTAAAAGCAGCACAAGAAGCTATGGCAGATGCAAATATACCAGAAGGTACAGATATGGAAAGATTCGGTATCAGTTCAGGTTCTGGTATTGGAGGACTTCCGGCAATAGAGAAAAGTTCTATTATTATAGAGACAAAAGGTCCTCGTAGAATTTCTCCATTTTTCATTCCATCAGCACTTGTAAACATGCTTGGTGGATTTGTATCTATTGCACATGGGACAAAAGGTCCAAATCTTTCAAGCGTTACTGCTTGTGCGGCTGGAACACATGCAATAAGTGAAGCTATGAAAACAATTATGTGTGGCGGTGCTGACAAAATGCTGGTAGTTTCTGCAGAGTCTGCGGTAACTGGTGCCGGTGTTGGCGGTTTTGCTGCAATGAAAGCACTTTCTACAAGAAATGAAGATCCAAAAACAGCTTCTCGTCCATTTGATGCAGATCGTGATGGTTTTGTAATGGGTGAAGGTGCAGCGGCACTTATTTTAGAAGTGTATGAAGATGCTGTTGCTCGTGGAGCAAACATTTATGGAGAGATTATAGGTTTTGGAGAAAGCGGTGATGCAAATCACATTACGACTCCAAGTCTTGACGGTCCTGCCCGTGCTATGAAAGCAGCTTATAAAATGGCAGGTGAACCAAAACTTGATTATGTAAATGCACATGGTACAAGTACACCAATTAACGATAAAAACGAAACGGCGGCTGTAAAAGACCTGCTTGGCGGAAAAGAAAATTGTCCTCCAATGAGTTCTATTAAAGGTCAAATCGGTCACTGTTTAGGTGCAGCAGGCGGTATCGAAGCTGTAGTATGTTTAATGGCAATGAGGGATGGAATTATTCCACCAACAATTAACTATACAACTCCAGACGAAAATTGTGATTTAGATATCGTTCCAAACAAAGCACGTAAAGCAGATTTAAATGTGGTTATGAGTAACTCATTTGGTTTTGGTGGAACAAACGGCGTTTTGATTTTTAAAAAAATCTAATTAGTTAAGGATTCAATGTGGCTACATATTTAGATTTTGAACAAAAAATTAAATTTATTCAAGAAGATCTTATCTCTGCTCAAGTTCGTCATGATCAGGGAGCGGTAGATTCTCTTACAAAAACTCTCGATAAAGAGGTTGGCAAGATTTATAAAAATCTTTCTGATTTTCAGAAACTTCAGCTTGCTCGTCATATTGACAGACCATATGCACTTGATTATATTAATTTAATTATGCATGATAAGTATGAAATTCATGGAGACAGACACTTCCGTGATGATGCAGCTATACTTTGTTATCTTGGGTATATTGACGATGAAAAAGTTATGGTTATCGGTGAGCAAAAAGGCCGCGGAACTAAGAACAAGCTAAAACGCAACTTTGGTATGCCACATCCTGAAGGTTACAGAAAAGCTCTTCGTGCAGCAAAACTTGCTGAGAAGTTTAATGTGCCGGTTCTTATGCTTGTGGACACTCCGGGCGCATATCCTGGACTTGGTGCTGAAGAGAGAAATCAAAGCGAAGCTATTGCTAGAAATCTTCTAGAACTCTCTCAGCTTAATACACCGACTGTCTCTATTGTAATTGGAGAAGGCGGAAGCGGTGGCGCTTTGGCTATCGGTGTTGCTGACAAATTTGCGATGATGAGATACTCAGTTTTTAGTGTTATTTCGCCTGAAGGTTGTTCGGCAATTCTTTGGAATGATCCTTCAAAAGTTGAGGCTGCAACAAACGCAATGAAAATCACAAGTTCAGACCTTAAAGATTTAGACTTGATTGATGATGTAATTGATGAGCCATTGATTGGTGCACATAGAGATAAAGAGGGTGCAGCAGCTGTACTTAAAGAGTACTTCTTAACTGAGCTTAAAAAACTTAAAGCACTTCCGGCCGAAGAGAGAATGGAAGCTCGTTATACTAAACTGGTCAAGCCAGGTGCTTTTTCAGAGTAAAATTTTACTCTGTTTCTACTTCTTCTTCAAGACCTAACAAAGGGTCGAATTTTGGTCTTTTGAGTCTTGGGGCTTCTTTTGAAAACTTAATCAAATCTTCTACATTATTGACATCTTCTTGTGCTTTTTCCAAAGACATTTTAAATAATCCATAGGTTGTTAAAACATCACTCATAGCTCTATGATGGGTTGCATTTTTATTGAGATGCAGATAGTCATTTAAATAAGAGAGAGCATATCTGTAAGAGACGATACTGCGTTCAGCAAGCCCAAGCGAACATACGCTTCTGTTTAGAAGAGGCTCCAATCCGACTTTTGTGAGTGAACCTGAAATAAACATATAATCAAATTTTACATCATGAGCGACAAAAACTGCGTTCGATAAAAAGTTTTTAAAGCTATAGAGAACATCTTTGAGTGGTGGGGCATTAAAGGTGTCTTCCACTGTTATGCCTGTAATGTTAGATATATGTTCATTAATCCTATCACACTGAACAAGTGATTCAAATGTGTCAATAATTTTTCCATTTTTTACTTTGATAGCTGCAATCTCAATTATTTGGTGTTTATCAAGCTTGGAACCATTTGTTTCTATGTCTACGATACAAAACTCTGCTTCTTCTACAGGAATAAATTTCGTATCAAAATAAAAATATCCCTTGTGTTTAATAATGTTGAGACCTTGTGCTCTCCACAATTCCAGAGAAAAATCTACATTTTCATTTACCTGTTTTTTAATCGATTCAAAACAGAGCCCTCGTGAAGCAAGTTTGGAGATACTCTTTGCATCTAAAATGAAGTTATTAACGAGCATTATTTATGAATTCTTGCACTTTTTTTTCATCTTTAAGACCATGAGATATTTCTACTCCGCTACTAACATCCACTCCGTAAAAACCATATTTTTTTACTGATATTACATTCTCTGGAGTAAGTCCACCGGCTAGAATAATTTTAGAACAATCAACTCCGTCAAACCACTCGATGTTAACGCGTTTACCAGCACCGCCATAAGCTTCACAATAGGCATCAACAAGTCTGTATTCATTAGAATATTGGGAAACATCTTCTTTACTTTGTGCGCGAATTACTTTTACATACGGAAGATGTAGTTGTGCATACAGTTCATCTTGGGCATTAAAATGAATCTGCGCTAAAGTAGCACCGCTAAGCTTGCATGCTGCGTTTATGCTTGTTGCATCTTCATTGACAAAGAGAGCGACTTTTTCAACAAAAGGGGGGAGTTTTTCTATGATTTGTTTAGCTTGGATGGGCGTTATATAGCGGGGAGATTTCTCATAAAAGACAAACCCAAGAGCATCAGCTCCTGCATTTATGGCCATAATAGCATCTTCATATGAGGTTATTCCACAAATTTTACATCTCATAACACACAACCTTTTTTAGCTTCACACAAAAGTGAAAATTTATATTTGTAAACTTTTTATGGCTTCTTTTCTGTCTTTGTGACCAAATACATAGCTTCCTGCAACAACTATATCCACTCCCGCATCTTTTAGGAATTGTATATTTTTGTCGCTTACGCCACCGTCAACTTCTATGAGACAATTAGGATTAATTCTATTTCTCATTTCATTTAAACGTTTTGCTTTAGGAATGACAGAATCTATAAAGCTCTGCCCTCCAAAGCCAGGATTTACACTCATAAGTAAAACCATATCTAAATCAGCGAGTAAAAATTCAATGCTCTCAGGAGGCGTATGCGGATTTAAAACAATTGCCGGCTTTATGCCGTAAGAACGGATTTTTTGTATCAGTCTATGTGGATGTTTTTCTTCTTCTATATGAAAAGAGATATATTCTGGTTTTAACGGTGCAAATAGTTCCACAAAAAACGTGTTGTTTTGAACCATAAGATGTATGTCAAGAGGTTTTGTAGCAGCTTTAGCAATGGCTGAGACAACAACAGGCCCAATTGTCAGGTTTGGTACAAAGTGACCATCCATAACATCAACATGAACCAAATCACAGCCGGCAGCACAAATTTCCTCTACATCTCTTTGTAGATTGCCAAAGTCTGCAGATAAAACACTTGGAGCAACTTTCATTTTTTTCCTTTTAATAGAAACGCAAAATGAGCAAAGCCCATCTTTACTACGTAGCCGCTATGGCACTTAAGGGCTAAAGCCCAATGCAGGAAATCACTAAATGATTTCTCGTAAAAGCTTACCTCATTCGAGGCAGAACAATATCTTATAATTTATATTTGTGGAATTATACAAACTAAGTTGTTAGAGAAGGCTTTAGATTTTTATCTTGTCAGAAAAAATAAAAATCTATCATCATCAAATTTTAAATCTAGTTGTACACCTTTTTTATCTTGTGATACTTCAAGTAGGCTGTCTATCTCTGAATAGGTTCTTGGAAGTGTGATATTTACAGAAATATTTTCATCAGCAAGAAGCGTTTTAATTTTTCCACCGACTATGTTGACAAGTTCTGCAAGAGTATCTAAAATTTGTTCTTTGTCATCAGTTTCTTCTCCTATGAGAAGTGCGCAAGCTTTTTTTGCAATGGCAAGGGGGAAAACTAAAATGACCATGCCGTCAATATCTCCGTAAAAACCTATGGAACTTGCAATCTTATTTTCTTTTTGTAAAATTTCAAGTTTATTGACCTGTGCAGCTTCTTTGTTTGCAGTTGAATTTGTCATCATTTCTATTGTCGCCACTGTTGCGTCAATGAAGTTAGGAAGTTCTGTAACGATTGCTTTATTGAGAACTCTTTTATTTTTTACTGCTGCGGCACTGCTTGCACCCAACTCCTCCAAGAGCTCTTTATTTTTTAAAATATCATCCATATGATTAAAAAAGACGATTCCCGCATCTTCAAGAGTTTCCTTAAACGCAAGCGGCGTTTTTTCAAATGTAAGACCTACAAAACAGATTGTAGCGTTGTACTCAGCACCTGAACTTGCAAGTTTTGAAAAAAAGTTCAAAGCATGAACATTCATAGAAACAACTTTATAGGCATCAAATATAAAGAGTCTAAAACCGACATTAAGAGAGTTGTTGTGGTAGGCAATATTAAAAGTATTCCCTATCTCCGCATCTAAAAAAGCTGAAACTGTGTAAATAATTGCGTTTCCAGTGACTCTAGTCGCAACTTTTTGTCCCATCATTCCAAGGTAAGTATTGTCAATAATCATGTCATAAGCAGTTTTTGCTTTGGATTTCTCATTGAATTCTTCTTCGCTTTGAGCAACAATCGGGTTGTGTCCATTGTCGTGAAGTTCTATAGCCATGGCGGCACGTTGAGATTTGTCATCGCTATAAAGAAGAATATTTTTTTGTTGATTTTTAAAACTAGATGAAAAAAGAGAAGCAATCTCCTGCGTTTTAAAGAGAGAAAAATTTAAGTCATTTTCAAAAAATTTACAGATTGCTTGAAACTTTTTATGGTCATAATCACAAAAACCTACAGTAGCATGATTTGTTGCACGCACTTTTAAAAGCATTTTTACAAAGGTATCGAGGCCGTTTCTATTGAAAAAGATTACTTTTTTTAAAGAGACTAAAATCATGTTCGCGTTTAGCTTTTTGGTAGCCTCTATATCTTCTATACTTAAAAAAAAGCTGCCGTTATTTCCATCTAAAAAACCTTGAGGAGAGAAAATACCTATTCCATCTTTAACGACTGCTCTCATGAAATTCCAATAACTTTGTTAAAATCATCGTAAATATCCATAACGTAATCAACTTGAAAATCTATAAAATCGTTTAATCCTGCTTCTATAAACGCAGGTTTGCTAAGAGTGTAAAAAAGTAGAAGATGCATCCATTTGCCAAGCTGGTCAAGACTTTCATCTTCTTGAGGTTTAAGACCGGATGATGCTTGAACTATTTGTGCAATTTTCTTTTGCATCTTCCATTTTATGGCGATTTTTTCGCAAGTATCAAATAAATCTATACCATTTAGTCGTTTTAAAATAGTATTTAAATCAATAGCACTTGCACTTCTTAAGAGATTTACATCATTAATCTTCTCACTAAAAAGGGCTTCAGAGATGATAATACTCGCCGGAAGAAGAGCAATGGAACTTTCTATGTCTTTATCGTTTATGTTTAAATGAGTTAATATTTTTTTCCAATTTACTGAAAGTTCTGCCTGAAGATTGTAAAACGTGGTCGCATTAAGCTTAAAAAATAGCCATTTTTTTGGAGACAACAGAGCAATCATGTAGTGATATACTGCCTGTTGAGAACCTGATACTCCTAAGATACCAAAAATTTGCGAAATATCACTTACCTCTTTTCTGAAGCCGTAAATGGGCTTATTCATGAGTGCTTTAAGATAACTTGCTAAAGCCAAATCTTCAGAAGCAACCCTCGCTGCTTTTGTTAATTCTCCGGCGTCAAGATAATGCAGAGTTGCCTGAAGAGCTTCTGGCGCGGGCGGAATTCTATCTATGAAAGAGTTGATTATTTGAGTTGTTATCACTGTGATGCACTTATGATGTTAAATTTTATAAATTCTACCTCTATATTGATAAGAGCAATATAAATTTCAAATTACTTGCATATTTTTTTTGGATTAAGTTGCAGTTTTGATTTCATTTGGTACAATTCGCAACTTTAAAACCTAAACAAGGAACCTAAAATGGCAAGAAAATGTGCTATTAGCGGCAAAGGCCCTATGAGCGGGAACAATGTTTCTCACGCAAAAAACAGAACAAAACGTCGTTTTTTATTAAACTTAAGAACAGTACGTATCACTCTAGAAGATGGTAGTACTCAAAAAATCAAAATCTCTGCAAGAGAATTACGTACACTTAAGAAAGATTCTTAAGCGTCGTATGGAATAAAAATGAATCTTTTAACAAGGATTCGCATATTCCTACACTGGGAGAGCGCTCCCAAACCTGATGCAAAACTACTGCCTGAAATTTACCCACACTTAAAAGCTTTCCGTTTACCTTTAAATTTAACCGTACTGACCATGATGGTTGGAACTCTTGGTTATGTTATCATAGATGATTTTCCTCTTATGGACGCTATTTATCAGACTGGTATTACATTTACAACCGTTGGATTTGGAGAAATGGCCCCTGTTTCTAGTGCCGGAAGAATTTTCACAATAACACTTATCATAGCAGGATTTGCTGTTTTTTCGAGTGCTCTTGGTATTTTGGTTGCAGAGTTAAACAGAGGAACTATAGTTACTATACTCAAGGAGCGAAGAATGTTATATAAAATTGTGCGTTTAAAAAAGCATTTTGTTGTTTGTTACCACAATAACTATACTATCGAAGTTACAAAACAGTTAAGAAAAAATCATATTCCTTTTGTTGTTATTGACCCAAGAAAAGAGATTCACGAATGGGCTATTGAGCATAAATATCCTATGTATCTACAAGCAGAACCACATGCTGAACTCTCTATGCTCAAAGCTCATTTGGCTTCTGCAAAAGGGCTTATTACACTCTCGGATTCTATTGCTGATAATATTGCACTTATCGCTTCTGTGAGACTTTTTGAAAAAGAACACTTTTTGCCAAGACCTTATTACATTATTTCTGCAGCAGAAAAATTAAGTGATGTTGAAAAACTCAAAAAACTCGGTTCAGACACAGTTGTTTCTCCGACAAAATTGACAGCACAAAGAGTAAGTGCCATGGCAGCGCGTCCAGATATGGAAAATCTGCTTGAAGAATTTTTATATAAGAGCGATAATCCTCTTAATATGCAAGAGATAGATGTTCCAAAATACAGTTGGGCAGTACTCAAAAAACTCAAAGAAACGCACATTCGAGAAATTACAAATTGCTCCGTTATCGGCATTACAAAAAAAGACGGAAAATTTATGACCATGCCAAAAGGAGATGTTCTCATTACAAGTGAGTGTAAATTGCTTGTAATAGGAACGCAAACAGGTATGAATATGACAAAAGAGTTGATGAATAAAAGAGAAAAACCTAAGGAGCTTAGATTTGTATAAATTAGTTCAGATAAATGGTGGAGTATGTGCAAGCAGCGGTTTTTTTGCCGATGGAATAAGTGCAGGCTTAAAAGCAAAATCAGCACTTGATATGGCGTTTATTTACAGTGACACCTTATGTGAAGTTGCTTCTGTTTTTACAACAAACAAAATGTTCGCAGCACCTATAAAACACTTTCGTGCCAAAGGTGAATTTCAAACAAACTTCATTCTCATTAACTCTAAAAATGCAAACGCAATGACAGGCAAAGCTGGGGTTTCTGACATAGATGAAGTTTTAGCAACCATATCAAATGTAACAAATCCTTTGATGAGTTCTACGGGTGTAATTGGTGTGAGACTTCCAAAAGAGAAAATTATTGCCGGTGCAAAACTTTTTGATTTTACAAAAAGAGAGCCTGATAACGCCGCCAAAGCAATCATGACGACAGACACTTTTTCTAAGCAAATGGCGTTTAAGGTTGTTCTCGAAGATGGTACCTACTTTCATATAGGTGCAATGGCAAAAGGTGCTGGGATGATTAACCCAGCCATGGCAACAATGCTTTGTTTCATTACAACCGATGCAAACGCAACTGCATCTCAAATGCAAGAGATACTTAATGAAGTAACGGTAACAACTTTTAACGCAGCGAGCGTAGATGGCGACACTTCAACAAATGACACAGTTTTACTTTTAAGCAACAAAAAAAGCGCTGCGTTTCATAAAGAAGCTTTCAAAGAAGCACTTCACAAAATTATGCACTTTTTAGCACTTGAGATGGTAAGAGACGGCGAAGGCGCTACAAAACTTGTGACTTACAAAGTAACAGGTGCAAAAGACGACAAAGAAGCAGAAGTAGTTGCAAAAGCACTCTCAAATTCTCTCCTTGTAAAAACTGCTCTTTTTGGGGAAGATCCAAATTGGGGGAGAATCGCTTCGACAGTCGGTGCAAGCGGAGCGGAAGCTTATGAAGAAACTCTAAGCATACATTTTAATGACCTCTGCGTTTATGACAAAGGTGAGCTTTTATTTAACGCGGCTATGGAAGATAAAGCGGCTGCTGTGATGAAACTTCCTAGATTCAATATATCTTGTGATTTAGGTATAGCAGATGGAAAATTTGAAGCGTATGGCTGCGATTTGGGTTATGAGTACGTTAAAGTAAACGCAGACTATAGAACATGATTTAAAACAGGAAATGAGCATAAGCCCATTTCCTTACGTTAGCCGCTGAGGCACTACTAGTCTAAAGACTGATACTAGAAAGCGCTAAATGATTTCTAGTGAAAGCTTGACTTTTTCAAGGCCGAGTTAATTCATTCATAATCTTTTTTAAATTTTACATATCTTGAAGCAGAAGCATAAAGCTCTTTGACTTCATCTTCATTTAACTCTCTTACAACTTTTGCCGGACTTCCCATAATGAGTGAACGCGGTGGAAATACTTTGTTTTTTGTGACAAGTGCTCCCGCTCCGACAATGCTCTCTTTTCCAATAACCGCACCATCTAAAATGGTTGCACTCATTCCGATGAGACAAGCATCTTCAATAGTACAGCCATGAAGCATTACTCTATGACCAATGGTCACATCATCGCCAATAATTGTCGGATTTCCATCACTCTTGTCTGGCTTTTTATAGTGGGTTACATGGACCATGCTTAAGTCTTGAATGTTTACACGGTTTCCTATTTTTATGAAGTGAACATCCCCACGAACAACGCAACCAAACCAGATGGAGCAATCCTCTCCGCATGTAACATCGCCAATGACATCTGCAGAAGGAGCAATCCAAGTATTTGTCCCTAATTTTGGGAAGATGTCTTTAAATTTATGTATCATCTGAATTTTCCTTTTTTTAAAATATTATAGGCTCTAAATCTAAAGTGATTATAACGAATTAGTCAAATATAATGAAACTGTAATTAACATTTCAGTAGAATAATAAAAATTTATTTCTAGGATAGTGTATGTCATTACGAATATTTATGCTTATGATTGTCTCCGTGCTCTTTTTACATGCAGAACCGAGTCTAGCTGAAGTTAAGGAAGCTGTAGGTCAAAATCCAGCTCTATTGGAGAGCCCCCAAGCGAAAGCTATGATGGCTGAAAAAGGTTTAACAGCTGAGCAAGTGAAACAGAAGATTAGTGAAAATAACACAACAAAAGAAACAACAAAGATAAGCAGTGAGAATGCTATTAACGAAATAGACATAAACTCTACATCCGATGAACTTGTTACCCAAGAAAAGGAAGGTGATGTCATTAATTTAGTTAACCCTTTTCTTTTTCAAAATAATGATGAATTGAGAAAAGATTTAGCTAAAAAACAACAAGATTTTACTTCAGTTAAACTCTCTCGTTATTCGGCAAGTTTTTATGCGAATAAAAATACAATTGACTCGACATCCCTACCAACACCAGAAGACTATGTTGTAACTGCAGGTGATACGATTAGCGTACATGTGTATGGTGATAGAAATAAAGATTATTTTCTTGATGTGAAAAATGATGGTGCAGTAGATCTCGAATTTATTGGACCACTTCGAATAGGCGGAATGAAATTTATTGATGCAAAAGAATATTTAGAAAGTCATTTAAAAGAGCATTATAAAATGAGCAGCTTTAATATAAGTATGCAAAATTACTCCACTATTCAAGTTACTCTTATCGGTGAAGTAAAATATCCTGGTCTTTACAATTTATCGTCATTTTCTACGGTGAAAGATTTATTGATTGTTGCAAAAGGTGTCCGGGACAATGCCTCTGTGAGAGATATTGTTATTAAAAGAAATTCGAAAGTTATTGCAAGATTAGATTTCTATGACTTACTGTTTGATGGAAAAGTTTCCGGTTCTACTATTCTCAAGCATGGGGATGTTGTAATTATCAACAAGGCCGATAAGCTGGTGAGTATTGATGGTTATGTAAGCCATGCTGCTATATTTGAACTCAGTGAACAAGAAAACTTAGATAAACTTATTGAATATGCAGGCGGATTAGAACCGAATGCTTCAAGTTCAAATATAAAAATAGACAGATACAGTGATAATTCTACTTTTGAAACTTTTGAAGTAAGTTTTAAAGATGCTAAAACATTTAAAATGAAAAATGGAGATAAGGTTTATATTTATCCGCTAGATTTTACAGCTGCGAGCAGCGTAAATGTTTATGGAAATGTGATTCGTCCGGGAAGCTATAGAATAGATGGTGATAAAACATTGAATGATTTTTTCAAAAAATCTCTTAAAGACGGTCTTAAAAAATTCTTTTTGCCAGAAACTTATTTTGAATACGGAGTGATAAAGCGTTATACAAAAGAGTTGAATTATGCAACTCAGTCATTTAATATATCTAAAGTTATAAACAATGAAGAAACGGTGGAGCTGTACCCTAATGATCAAATATTTATTTTTAGTAAAAATGATATTTTCTCAAACTCCTATGTAATAACAAAAGGCTCAGGTCTAATTAAAGAGGGTAAATTACAGTATTACTCTGGAATTACATTGCAAGATGCAATTAATGCATCGGGAATTAAGGGTATTTTAGATGATAAAGTAAGAGTGACAACTTTTAATACTGAAGATTTTATGCCTAAAACAACTTTTTATTCTCTCAAAAAAGATGGAAATATTTTACTAAGTGCTTATGATGAGTTAGAAGTTTATAATTATTATTCTACACATATTTTAGAACCGGTAAGTATTAAAGGGGAAGTTGTAACTCCTGCTTCAGTCTATTATGAAAATGGAATGAGTCTTAATGATTTAATAGTCAGTGCCGGCGGTTTAAACAAAACAGCCTACACAAAAAAGCTTGAAATAATTAGATACTATATAGATGAGGCGCATAATCGCCAAAAATCTATTATGAATATAAATGCAAATGAGACTAACTTTAAAGAATTTATGTTGCAGCCATATGATGAAGTGACAGTTTTTAAGATTCCAAAATGGAATGAGAAAAAAGAGGTTGTGCTCAAGGGTGAAGTGAGATTTCCCGGGACGTATACCATAGAAGGAACAGAACCTCTAAGCGAGGTAATTAAAAGAGCAGGCGGATTTACAGAGAATGCTTTTCTTCCTGGTGCAGTTTTTACAAGAGAGAGCATAAGACAAAATCAAGTTGAACAATACAATGATGCTCTGGCTAAAATCAAAAGAGAATTGGCAATCTACAACGCCATGCCTGCAAATGCTAAAAAGTCTGCCGCCATGGGACAATCGAACGGATCACTCAATGAGGTAATAGTTGAAGCACAAAAATATCAGCCACTTGGGCGTGTAAGCATTAAGCTTGATGATAATTTAAGTACTTTTGAACAAAGTCAATTCAATATAGTGCTTAAAGATAAAGATACTCTTACAATCCCTAGTCGAATAGATACAGTGACTGTTTTTGGAGAGGTATTTAATCCAACATCTTTTGTATATGACTATACAAAAGATGTTGATGAATACATAGCCATGGCGAGCGGTTATGCAAGATCTGCTGATACCTCAAATGTTTATATAATTCACGCGGATGGAACAAGTGAACCGATAAGTTCAGGATGGCTTAGCAGCAGTGTAGAAGTTAAAAAAGGTGATACTATCGTCGTACCTTTAAATATTAAAGAGTATGACAAACTTGAAGTGACGGACAGTGTAGCAAAAATTTTGGCAAGCTTTGCCCTTACTATAGCCGCAATGAATAGTTTAGGTGTCTTTTAATGAACAATTCTGAAGTAAATAGTACACAATATTTAGAAGAAGATGAGATAGATTTACGTGAACTCTGGAAAACTATTGTAGCCGGTAAGAAGATTATTTTTACGCTTGTTGCAATTGTTGTAACGGCAGCATTTATTTATGCTTTGAATTTACCAAATGTATATAAATCTGAGGCTGTGCTTATCCCTAGTGAAAGTAAAACAAGTGGTCTTGGCGGCCTTGGCGGTTTGGCTGCTATGGCCGGAGTAGATATTGGTGGCAGTGGTGCAATGACTCCTGATGTTGCGTTTAATTCATTACTTGGCAACTACGAATTTATGCGTAAGTTTGTTATTGAAAATAAAATTGTAGAACGTAAAATAGACAAAGATTTTGACAAAAATTATGTTTTTGCTTTAGGCTATAGGGGTGTGTATGATTTTTTTCATTCAAAAGATAGCAGTGGTAAAAAAGAACGAGATTTTGAAGATGATGTCTACAAAACAGTCAAGGATATTTCGGCAAACTTTTCTATAAATAGTGATAAAAAAACCGGATTAATTAGCGTTTCATTTACAGATAGCGATAGAAATTATCCTCCTCAGGTTATAGAGATGTTTTTAAAAGATGCAAGTAAGTATTTAGTAGATAATAATCTTAGAATAATTAATAATAAACTTGGATATTTTGAAACAGAACTTCGTAAATCTGAGGGTTTTGAGCTACGTCAAAGTATTTCGGCAATGGTTTCAAAGATACTCGAAGAAAAAGTGATGATGCAGTCGAAAGTCTATTATCAATGTGATATTTTAACAGAATCGGCACCTGCATATATTAAAGATAAAACAAAACCTAAACGCAGCCTAATTATAATTGTTTCGTTTGTAACAAGTATTATCCTTGGGATATTATTAGTTTTCTTTTTACAGTTTATTAAACAAGAATCTGAAGAACAAAAGCTTTAATTATTTTACAACACCTGTTCCACTTGAATTTGCCGAGTGGTAGATAATAACTCCATTCTTTCTTGCGTAGTAGCGCATGAGAAGTTTTTGAAGTGTCGGCTCTATAGACGGAGCGAACCAGGCGTTGTTGCTGATTGCAATCATAAAATTCACCTCGCCCTCATAAAGCTCTGCACAAGTCGCTTCATAACATACCGCATTTCTGAACTTGACTCCTTTTATGACAAAATCAGTCGGCTTATCGGCTCCTGTAAAATCTGATGCTCCGGCAAAAAAGTTGTCATTGATGATTTTTTTTGCAAAATTTGGAAGTGGAATATACTCTCCAAATGGAACAAGCACCATTTTTTTTGCAATTTCATAGCTGCCATTTTGAAACATATAGGTTACATTGTAATTTTGCTTATCTTCGTAAAGTAGTGCACCTGTGACAATTGTAATATCATAGGAGTATTGTAAAAGGGTATCAAGAATTTGAGGATTCTTGTTCATATACAGAGGAAAAACAGACTCCGGTAAAACTACAACATCGTAGCCAGAATCTCTTGCATTTTCAATCTCTTTGTAAACCATAGTAATGGTTTTGGAAAGATTTTCTCTTTGCCATTTTTGCTCTTGAAGCATATGTGTGGCAACAAGTTTTATCTTCAGCGGTGCATCTTTTTGTTCCGGTGTGTAGAAATTCAGTGCCAAAATTAGAAGTAAAAGAGGTGAGAATTTCCATTGTTTATTGACGTAATTTGGAAGTGTCAGTGCTGCTAAAACAAGCGCTAATTGGTATTTGAAAACACCAATGTAGCTATCTACAAAAATAACTTCTATCTGCATCCAGTTGAAGTCAAAAGGTTCGACAAAACTCAGACCAAAAAGAAGTAAAGCTCTGATATATATTTTGTGCGTTAATGCTAAAACGCCAAAAAAAAGCATATAAACCAAAGCAAATCCGAAAGTTATAAAAGGTGTCATAAATCCTACACCCTGGTATTTAAAACTGTAGCCAATCCAGTAAAACCATGCTAAGCCAATGAAAAAACCGGCAGCTAAAATAGCACGCTTTGGCATATACAGCAAAAGTGTCAAAGCACTCAGACCAAAGAGAGTATTCACGATTTTAAGAGTTATCCCATAATGCTCTAAATAGAGAAAAGTACTAAGGAATATGGCAGTCAGACCACCTAAAAAGAGTTCAAATAAAAGAGATTTTTGACTGTTTTGTGATTTTTTTAAGAATGTTATCATGCGCAATTATACACATATTCAGTCCTATGTTAATATAGTTTTTGTATAATCGCCGCAATTTAAACAAAAAAGGAATTTTCAGTATGGAAATTATTTCTCAATTATTACCGTTCGTATTTTTAATCGCAATTATGTATTTCGTGATTATCCGTCCACAACAAAAAGAAGCAAAAGCTAAAGTAGAGATGATAGCAGCACTTAAAAAAGGTGACAAAGTTATTACAAGTGGTGGATTTATAGTTGTAATCAATAAAGTTGAAGAAGAATTTTTAAGCGTGAAAATGAATGATGAAGTAATAGCAAAAATTACAAAAGATTCTGTTGCTAAGAAGTTTCAGGATGAAATTTAATTATAGAATAGCCATTTTTGCATTAGCAATAATTTTTGGCATTGTATTTTCAGTTCCTTCTCTTCTTCAAACAAAAGAGGGAAAAAAAGTTTCTTTAGGTCTTGATTTACAGGGTGGGCTTCATATGCTTCTTGGTGTGAAAACTGAAGAGGCTACAAAGTCCCGTATTAAGTCATTGGCTGCGAGTATTAAACACTTTTCTGAGAGAAAAGACATTCTTATTGATTCTTTGACTTTTGATGAGTCGTCTGTCTCTTTTAAACTTTTAGACAGTGATGATTTAAAAACAATACAAGAGTTCTTAGCAACTGTTGAGGGTGCAAATATTGTACTTAACGGAGAGGCAATCTCTTTGAGTTTAACACCAGAAGAGATAGAAAAAACGAAACAGCAGGCAATTTCTCAAGCTATTGAAACTATTCGTAACCGTTTAGACCA
>JAHJFL010000062.1 GCA_018824795.1 bacterium
CAGGGTTTTGTTGAAAAAAGCAATGTAAACGCAGTAAAGATGATGACACAGATGATAGAGACAAACCGTTTGGTAGGAATGTATCAAAAAGCTATGGATACACAAATGAATGATATGAACCGTGATGCAATTGAAAAAATTGCTAAAAAAGCATAATAAATAGAACTTAAGGAATAACAAGATGATGCAATCACTTTATACTGCCTCAACAGGAATGTTGGGAATGCAGACACAAATCGACACTACGGCCAATAATATCGCCAACGTTAACACTATAGGCTTTAAAAAGTCTCGTGCAGAATTTGCTGACCTTATGTACCATGTTATGGAATACGCGGGAACCTCTACAAGCGATGTTACTAAAAGTCCTACAGGTATAGAAGTTGGGCTTGGTGTAAGACCAACCGCAATCAATAAAATATTCTCAGAAGGAAGCTTAAAGCAGACAGATAATGAGCTGGATATTGCTATAACAGGGAAGGGATTCTTTAAAATGGAACTTCCAGATGGAACTGAGGTTTATTCAAGAAACGGTGCATTTAAAATTGATGATAACGGAACTATGGTAAACAGTGACGGCTATAAAATGGTACCAGAACTCGTGATTCCACCTGATGCCACCAATGTAAGTATTGGGACTGATGGTACTGTTTCTGTTGTTCAAGCTGGTCAAACGCAGGCTACACAAATTGGTCAGATTTCTACTACGAATTTTATCAATCCAGCAGGTCTTCACTCTATGGGAGACAATCTTTACATAGAAACAGACAGTTCAGGACAACCGGTTGAGGGAACCCCAGGAGTTGACGGCCTTGGCGTTTTAAGACAAGGTTTCGTTGAGCTGAGTAATGTTGAACTTGTGGTTGAGTTAACGGACCTTATTACAGGACAACGTGCATACGACTCAAACTCAAAAGTAATCACGACAAGTGATGAAATGCTCCAAACTACAAACAATCTCAAAAGATAGTAAACACCTAAAAGCAGCTTAATATTATTAGATATTAAGCTGCTTCTTCACTTCTTTCATACTTAATTTCATGACTTTATAAAAGTAAAATCTCATTTTGGTTATAATCGCGGAATTAATTTAAAAATTACTATTAGGAATTTTGTATGCAAAAAGCAAATATTGATGGAAAAGTTTGGACATTCGGTAAAGATGTAGATACGGATTTAATTATAGCTGCACGCTATTTAAACACGTCTGTTCCCGAAAAATTGGCACTTCATGTTATGGAAGATGCTGATCCGGAATTTGTGAATAAAATGACTCCGGGAGATATTATAGTCGCTGGTGAAAATTTTGGTTGTGGAAGTTCACGTGAACATGCACCGATAGCTCTTAAAGCTGCAGGTGTAGCTGCTGTAATCGCACCAACTTTTGCCAGAATTTTTTATCGTAATGCATTTAATATGGGTCTGCCTATATTTGAACTTAATGAGAGTGCGGAGATTAACGAAGGCGATAATATTAGTGTCGATATGAACGCAGGTACAATTACGAATAAAACAACTTCAAAAACATATACATTCATACCGATTCCAGAGTTCATGCAAGAACTTATAGATGCCGGTGGACTAATGAATTTTGCAACTAAAGAGATAGAGGGTAAATAATGAAACAGTATAAAATAGCACTAATCAAGGGCGATGGAATAGGCCCGGAAATCATTGACGAAGCAGTAAAAGTTTTAGATGCGGTTGCATCTTGTTGTGATATGGAGTTTTCTTACCAAGAAGCACTTATGGGCGGATGTGCTTATGACATTACAGGCGACCCGCTTCCACAAGAGACTATACAAATAGCACTTAGCAGTGATGCAGTTCTTTTTGGCGCAATCGGTGGTGAAAAATGGGACAATCTTCCTCGTGAAAAACGTCCTGAAAGCGGGCTTTTAAGATTTCGTAAAGAGCTCGGTGTTTATGCAAATCTACGTCCTGCTGTTGTGTATGATGAACTTATAAATGCGTCTTCACTAAAGCCAGAAGTAGTAAAGGGCGTTGATTTAATGGTTGTTCGTGAGCTTATCGGCGGTATTTACTTCGGTGAACCTAAAGGCCGCGATGAGAATAAGGGCTGGAACACTATGGTGTATACACGTCCTGAAATAGTAAGAATTGCACACACTGCGTTTAAAATTGCAATGGAGAGAGATAAAAAAGTATGTTCTATCGACAAAGCAAACGTACTTGATGTTTCTCAATTATGGAGAGAAGTTGTAGAAGAAGTTGCTAAAGAGTATCCTGAAGTAAAACTTTCACATATGTACGTGGATAACGCAGCTATGCAGCTTATTCGTGATCCTAAACAGTTTGATGTAATGTTAACTGGAAATATTTTTGGTGACATCTTAAGTGATGAGGCAAGTATGCTCTCAGGTTCGATTGGTCTTTTACCATCAGCTTCTGTTGGTGCAAAAATCGGTGTTTATGAGCCTATTCACGGTTCTGCTCCAGATATTGCAGGTCAAGGAATTGCTAACCCGATTGCAACTATATCTTCTGCATCTATGATGCTCAGATATGCACTTGGAGAAATTGCAGCGGCGGATAAAATTGATGAAGCTATTAAAAGAGCGCTTAGCGAAGGCTATAGAACACAAGATTTAGCTCAGTATGATGCAAAAGAAGTTTGTTCAACAAGCGAAATGGGATCTATCATCGCTAACTACGTTGCAAAATGCAAACACTAACTCTCGCAAATATTTATGAACTCCAAGGTCTCAAAGAAGAGGCTTTGGAAATATACAAAGAGGTTTTGAAAAAAAATCCACAAAACAGCGAAGCTAAAATCGCTATACGAAGACTCTCCGGAATGAGAAAAAAATTTTTAAATGTAAATACACAAATGAAAGATTTTTTTTTAAAAATGGATACAGATGTAGAGTTTAAAGAATTTGAAAGGTGGTTGTTAAAATTATGGAACTAAAAGATGTAATACTTTCTACCTTGGCAGAAATGGAAGATGAACACATAATTGAAAAACACACTTCAGG
>JAHJFL010000063.1 GCA_018824795.1 bacterium
ATCTTAAAATGTTAGACAATAAAGAACTCTCGAGATACGTAGGTTTTGCGGATGAAGAGATTGGTGAACTTGCTAAAGTTTATCTTGAAGAAGCAAGCACTACAAAAGAGTTAAGAGAGAAAATTCAAGCTATTTTTGCACTAAAAATTATTCCTGAAGAATTCAAAGAGCAAGCAGCGCTGATGAGTGAATGTATTAAAAATGCACCATACTTTGAAGAGTATGAGGATTTCAAAAACTATATTATGCAAGAGACAAATCTTAAGGGTAAAAACTTTTTCAAACCATTGCGTTTACTGCTAACAGGTGCTGAACATGGGCCAGATGTTGCAGAAGTTTACAAGTATCTTAAAAATTATATTGGTGAGATTGTAAAATGAGTGATTTAGGATTAGTAGTACTTCAGCTTGGCGGGCTTTTTACAAGTTTAATCAACATCTATATCTGGGTAGTGATTGTCGCTGCCCTACTTACGTTTGTAAATCCGGACCCTTATAATCCAATAGTCCAATTTTTACGAAGAGTTACAGAACCTGCTTATAAAGTAGTAAGAAAGACTATTCCGACAAATATCAACGGCATAGATTTAGCACCTTTGGTGATTGTGATTGGGCTTCAAGTTGTAATGGTTTTACTAAGTTATCTCTTCAAAGTTTTAGCGCAGAGTGTATAAGCAAAGATTGCAGCTTCGCAGCTAAGTGTTGCGAAGTTATTTTTTATATATTAATGGAATTGATTTATATGTTCCGCTATTAACCTCAAATTTTATCTCTTTATTGTCATCACTCTCAAACTCAAATAAATAACAACTATTCCAACTGTTTTGCATCTCAAATAAAGTAGCAAATTCATCGTTATTTTGTATTTTTTCGATTTTTATTGCTTCTTTTTGATTAGATTGAAAAGGCAATTTTTTTGGATGAATTTCATCTTTTGTATAAAGAAAAATTAAGAAAGAATCATTTGTGTTGTACTTCTGAGGATAAATATTGTTAAGATAAACGGCTGTAAAAACACCTTCGATTTGGGTTGGAGAAATGATTTTTGCTCTTTGTGTATTTGAAATCGAATATTCCTGTTCTTCACTTAATTCAAAATTTGAAAAAGCGCTTTTTTGTGAACATCCGGCTAGTAAAACCAATAAAACAGCAGAAATAGAGAAAAAATTCATATCATATCCCAAAAAAATTATTGTGAATTATATCTTATTAAACTACCTTTTTGTATAATCGGAAAAATTTAAAATATAGAGTTTACTTTGAACAAAAGATTAGCCGTTGCATTTACAGGTCCCTCAAACAGTGGAAAAACAACACTGATTTTGAAAATAGCACGAAAACTTATTCATGAGCACAAAAAAGAAGTTGCTATTATTAAACATGACCCCAAAGACAAAGCTCGTTTTGATGTTGAAGGTAAAGACAGCTATAAGTTTTCCGATACGGGAGCAGAGGTTATTGTCACTTCACCAACAAGAACAACTTATTTTTCGCAAAAAAATAAGGAGCTTGATGAAATGATTAAACTTTTCGATAAATTTGACATACTATTGGTTGAGGGTTTAAAAAATCTTCCTCTTCCTCGTATCAGTGTATTTAGAAATTCTCTTGACGAAGATTATTTTGCATATATGAATGCTTTAGCAATTGATGAGAGTATCAATATAAAAGATTATGAATTGCCTAGCGGCATTGACGTATTAGATTTAAACAATCCTGATGATGTAATATCGTGGATTTTAAAAAACGCAAAGGAAGTGTAAATGAAAGATATATTTGATGCTATTCAAAGAAGTGCAATCAGAATTAAAAAAGCTATAGATGTTAAAGATATAGGCTATTCTCAAAAAGAAAACAGTTCTGGAGAAACGCAGCTACAGCTAGATATTCAGTGTGATTTAATCATTGAAGAAGAACTTTCAAAAGTTCCTTCTGTGCATACAATTGCAAGTGAAGAGAAAGAGCATGAAATGCATATTCGTGAAGATGGAAAGTATTTCATAGCTTACGACCCGCTTGATGGTTCATCTCTTGTTGATGTTAATCTTAGTGTTGGTTCTATATTTGGTATCTATAAAAAAGCTTGGGGTGCCGTGAATATGGTTGCTTCATGCTATGTGGTTTATGGTCCTAGAGTTGAAATGGTTTTTGCAGAGACAAAAACTAAGCTTTATCTTCTTCAAGCAGGTGAGTTTGAGTTCGTTAAAGAGATCCGTTTAAACGAAAAAGGGAATCTTAATGCTCCTGGCGGAACACAGCAAAACTGGCAACCTTTTCACAAAGAACTTGTAGACAGTTTTTTTGCTGAGGGTTACCGCTTAAGATATTCCGGCGGCATGGTTCCAGACTTGCACCAAATCCTTCTTAAAGGCGGCGGACTTTTTAGCTACCCTGCTACGTCGGATAAGCCAGAAGGTAAACTTCGTAAACTGTTTGAAGTATTTCCTTTTGCATTTATTTTCAAAATGGCTGGCGGCGATGCAATTGATGCAGTCAATGAAGACATTATGAAACTTTCACATGACCATATTCATGGAACATCACCATGTTTCTTTGGTTCAAAATACGAAATTGCGAGAGTAAAAGAAGTTTATGCTAAACAAAGATAAATTTGAAATTCACCTCGATGAGATGATTCTTAAAGTAGAACTTTGTCAAAAAGAAAAAGAGCTCAAAAGCTGTAGTGACTGTGAGCTTTTTTTCACCTGCGAGCTGCGTTCTGACTATGTAAAATCCGTTTACAACAGTATGTCCAAAGGTGAAACCGGCGGTTTTGAATTTTAAAAATACAGATGAGTTTATAACAAGGAAATAAAATTGAGTAAATATATAACAACACCTATATACTATGTAAATGGCGAAGCACACATTGGCCATGCCTATACAACTTTTATTGCAGATTCTTTAGCAAGATATGAAAAGCTAAAAGGTGAAGATACCTATTTTTTAACGGGAACAGATGAACATGGTCAAAAGATAGAAGAATCGGCACAAAAGAATGGGAAACCAACTCAAGAATTTGCAGATGAAATCAGTGCTTCTTTTAAAAATCTATGGGATGAATTTGGTATTTGTTATGATAAATTTATTCGTACAACAGATGAAGACCATAAAATAGGTGTTCAAAAAGCTTTTGAAACAATGTATGCCAAAGGTGATATTTATAAAGATTTTTATGAAGGTCATTACTGTGTAAGTTGTGAGACATTTTTCCCGGAAACGCAGCTTATAGATGGAGAGTTTTGTCCAGATTGTGGAAGAAGTACAAACATTGTAAAAGAAGAAAGCTACTTTTTTAGACTCTCAAAATATGAAGACAAACTCCTTGCACATTATGCAAATAATCCAGACTTTATACTTCCTCGTTCTCGTGCAAATGAAGTAATTAACTTCGTA
>JAHJFL010000064.1 GCA_018824795.1 bacterium
ATGGATTTTGTTGATAAGATTATGTCTACATTCGAATTTGAATACAAAATCATGATTTCTACAAAACCTGAAAAGGCTGTTGGCGATGCAGAAGTTTGGAGAAAAGCTGAAGCTGCACTTATAGCTGCAATGGAAGCTAACAATTTACCATACTCAATTGATGAGGGTGGTGGAGCTTTTTATGGTCCAAAAATTGATATCAAGATTACTGATGCAATAGGTCGTGAGTGGCAGTGTGGAACTGTACAACTCGATAACAATCTTCCTGCAAGATTTGAGTTGGAATATAATGGTGAAAACAATGAAAAAATTCAACCTGTTATGATTCACAGAGCAATTCTTGGTTCATTTGAGCGTTTTATTGGGATTTTAACTGAACATTATGCAGGAGAATTCCCGATGTTTATTGCTCCTACACAGGTTGCAATTGTTCCTGTAGCAGAGAGCCATAAAGATTATGCTAAGGAATTATCAGATAAACTTATCGACATTGGTGCCGATAGTGAAATATTCGCTAAAAATGATTCTTTAAATAAAAGAGTTCGAACGGCAGAAAAAACGCGTGTTCCTATGATAGTTGTCATCGGTGATGAAGAAATACAGAACAAAACTGTAGCCATCAGAGATAGAAGAACAAGAGAACAATACAACCTAAGCGAAAAAGATTTCTTAGCGCTTATACAAACTAAAATAAATGAGGTAAATTTTTGAGTAAAAACAAAGACCGTGTCATAATGAATGACGACATTCGTGTACCAGAGGTACGTTGTAATATTGATGGAGCTGAATCTTTGGGCGTAGTTTCTATTGATGTGGCTATGGAAAAAGCAAATGAATTAGGTTTAGATTTAGTTCTAATCGCTCCTGAAGCAAAGCCACCTGTCGCAAAGATTATGGATTACGGTAAGTTTAAATACCAAGAAGAGAAAAAACTCAAAGAGCAGAGAAAAAACCAAACTAAAATTGATGTTAAAGAGATTAAGCTTTCTGTGAAGATTGCTGAAAACGACATTAGTTATAAGGTTAAGCATGCGAGAGAGTTTTTGGCTGAAGGGAAACATGTAAAGTTTCGTGTATTTCTAAAAGGTCGTGAAATGGCTCATCCTCAAGCTGCTAAAGAAGTTCTTTTAAGAGTTTGGCCAATGATTGAAGATGTTGGTGTTATGGAAAAAGAACCATCATTTGAAGGTCGCTATTATAATATGTATGTAACGCCTCAAAAGTAATATCTTTTATAGATTACTTTTTAAAGGGTGAGATTTTAAAATCTCACCCTTTTTTATTTCGATATTTTCGCTTTCAATTCATCTTCAGTAATTTTAGCACTTGCATATTTTACAGCAACAACATTTTCAGTTTCATTGATATACCATTCAGCAATATGCTCACTCTCTAAGCCACCTAATTTATCAAAGTCTACATTTGCATGAGGAATGTATAAATGAGAGTACTTGATAGGATTTTGAAGTTTTAAAGTTGTCCAAGCTAACCAGGCAATAATAATAACAGAGATAGTAAGAGCTAAGTCCCCTCTGTTACTTATTTCTAAGTATAGTCCTGCGAATGTACCGCCTAGAAATGTAGCAAAATATGCTGAAGAGTTTGAAATTCCAAGTGCGGCACCTTTTTGGTGAACTTTAGCAAATTTACTTATCATAGACTGAACCAGTGGCTCCATCATATTAAACGCAACAAAGAAAAGTACAACACCAACTACAAAGATAACACTTGATGTCGTAAAGCCCATGATTAAAAATGACGCTAAAAAGAGAACAATAGAGAGAACAAATATCTGTTTAGGAATATTTTTCTTTTCTCCAAAAACTGCAGCTGGTCCCATGGCAATAAGTCCTGCAATCATGGCAGGAACATAAGCCATCCAGAGTTCAGATTTTTCCCAAGAAAAGCCATATTCCGGTTTTGTTAAAATAATAGGAATAAGTACAAACGCAACAGTCATAAGACCTTTTTGTAAGGTATTGATAATAATCATGTTTAAAAGATTGTTGTCTTTTAAAATATCTAAAGTTTTTGCATCTTCATGATAGAGGTGTTTTATTTTTGGAGGAGTCGGAACTTTAGTAAAAAGAACAATGATAGCTATAATTGCTAAAACAGCTGTTATTAAAAAGATAGTGCTCATTCCAAAGTGTGAAGCCATAACAGGACCAAGCCCCATAGCTAGTGCAAAACTTAAAGCGATAAAACCGCCCATAATTGCCATTGCTTTACCCCGAGTCTCTTCTTCAACTAAGTCGGCAATCATGGCAGTCACAACAGAACCTATAGCTCCGGCACCTTGCAAGAAGCGGCCAATCATAAGGGTGTAAATATCAGTAGAATAGGCACATAAAAGTGAACCGACTAGAAAGATAAGAAGACCAAATAAAATAGTTGGTTTTCTTCCAATTTTATCACTTAAAGTTCCAAACGGAACTTGAAAAATCGCTTGAGTGAGTGCATACCCACCAACAATTACACCAACGAGAAAAGGTGTTGCACCATCTAAGTCAAGAGCATAGACGGAGAGAACAGGAAGAACCAAAAACAATCCTAAAAAGCGTAAGAATAGAATTGAAGAAAGGGGAAAAACTTTTTTGAACATAGTCAGCCTTATTGATTTTATTATATAATCCTGAAATTATAATCAAAAAAGCATTCATAAAACTTCAGTAGAGATATGAAAAAATAGGTAAAGATAAGTATAAGGAAATAAGGCTTTGAAATTAGTATTAGCAACGTCCAACAAGGGCAAAGTAAGAGAGATACAGGCTATGTGTAAGGATTTTGAAGTAGTTCCGTATTCAGAACTTATGAAAGAGTTTGAGATAGTAGAGGATGCTGATACATTTAAAGAAAATGCACTCATCAAAGCAAGAGCTGTTTTTACAGCACTCAACGATAAAGACGTTGTTGTTATGGCAGATGATAGCGGGATTAGCGTTGATATTCTTGACGGTGCACCGGGAATTTACAGTGCAAGATATGCAGGCGTGGGTTCAGGAGATAAAGACAACCTTTACAAACTAATAGAGGCTATAAAAGAAAAAGGTGTTTTCTCTTCACCTGCACATTACACAGCAGCTATAGCTATTGTGACTAAAGATGCTGAGTACAGTGTTCATGGATGGATGTACGGCACTGCATTTAGTGAGGCAAGAGGAGAGGGTGGGTTTGGTTATGATCCTATATTTATCCCTGAGGGGTATGAGAAAACTTTAGGCGAACTTGATGATGAAGTAAAGAAAAAACTCTCTCACCGCGCCAAAGCGCTCTCTTTGGCGAAAGTGATTTTACACACATTAAATTTTGACGCAAAATGAATACATCCATTTTACTACGCTGAGACCGCTTGGGTCACTACTAGTCTAAAGACTGATATTAGAAATCACTAAATGATTTCTAATGAAAGCTACCTCTTTGAGGTAGGCGACTTTCTATAAGTTTTACTAGAAATCTAAGAGAACATAAGAAGTAGAATAACTCCAAAGAGAATTCTATAGATACCAAACGCAACGAAGGTGAATTTTTCTAAAAACTTCATAAACAGTTTGATGGTAAGATATGCAACTATAAATGAAACTACAAATCCAACGCCAAGAGTAATAAGATTTGCATCACTGAATTCTTTATAGTGTTTAAGTAAATCATATGCTGAAACAGCGCTCATAACAGGGATGGCAAGTAAAAAGCTAAATTCGGCACTTGCTTTTCTGCTAAGACCAACAAGTAAGGCACCTATAATAGTAGAACCGGCTCGACTAGTTCCAGGAATAAGTGCCAATACTTGCGCAAATCCAATAATAATAGATTGTTTCATAGTAACTTGTTCAACATCGTCTACTAAAATAGACTCATCTTTTAAGAAAAATTTCTCAACTATCAAGAAGACAATACCGCCTACAATGAACATCATAGCGACAATTTGTATGCTAAAAAGCTCTTTTATTTGGGAAGAAAAAAGATAGCCGACTGCTCCAATCGGTAAAAACGCAACAAAGACTTTTGTCCATAAATTTATCTTTTTAAAGGTGAATTTATCTTTGTAATTCATGACAACTGCAAGAATTGCAGCAAATTGTATGATAACTTCATAAGCTTTTGTAGCACTGTCTTGGTCAAGGCCTAAAAATTGGCTTGCAACAATGAGATGGCCTGTTGAGGAGATTGGTAGAAACTCTGTAAAACCTTCAATAATACCCAGAATAATTGAGTCAAAAATAGTCATGACCGTCCTTTATTTAAAAAAAATGAATAGTAGCACAGCGCAGCTTTGAAAATCTTCTCCAAAGCCTATTTAAACTTTTTTAGATATAATACGAGGTTTTTTAATTACGATATTACCTTATATAGGAATTTTTATATGTTACTTTTTACTCCTGGTCCTACTCCAGTACCTCAAAATGTTCGTAACGCGATGAGTGATGAAACTATGCACCACCGTACTCCAGAATTTGAAGCTATTTTTGAAAAAACAAGAAAACATCTTTTTTCTCTTTTTGGAAGTGATGAAGTAATTATGCTCTCTTCAAGCGGAACGGGTGCAATGGAAGCGGCTGTAACAAATCTTTGTCATAACACTTTGCTGAATGTAAACTCAGGGAAGTTTGGTGAGCGATTTGGAAAAATTGCACTTGCAAGCGGCTTGAAAAATGTTGAAATCAAGAATGACTGGGACACTCCTGTGAGTGTAGAAGAGATTGTAAACGCAATAAAAAACAACGCAGATATTGATGCGATAGCAGTACAAATAAGCGAATCTGCAGGTGGTCTTCGTCATCCTGTAGAGGCAATTGCAAAGGCTGTTAAAGAGATAAATCCAAATATTATGGTGATTGCTGATGGTATCACTGCTGTTGGCGTTGAAGCTATAGAAATTACTAACATAGATTGTCTGATTGCGGGAAGTCAAAAAGCATTGATGCTTCCTCCAGGACTTGCTATTTTAGGACTTAGTAACAAAGCAATAGAAAAAATCGGCAAAGGAAAAGGATACTACTTTAACCTTGCAACTGAAATAAAAAACCAAAGACAAAATACAACGGCTTGGACTGCGGCTACAACTTTGATTATTGGTCTGCTTGAAGTTTTAGAAACTATTGAAAAAGATGGCGGGATTCCTAAACTTTATGAAAGAACCGCTACAAGAGCAGAGGCAATAAACACAGCACTTCAGGGAATTGGATTACATATTTATCCAAAAACTCCGGCAAAATCTATGACAACAGTTGATGATGAAGATGCTTCAAAAATAAGAAAAATATTAGAGCAAAAATTCAGTGTAAATGTTGCTGGAGGCCAAGACCATTTAAAAGGAAAGATTTTTCGTATTAATCAAATGGGCTTAATTCCTGATTATGAAGCTGCGTGGGTAGTAAACGCAGTAGAACTTACTCTTGACATGCTCGGTCGCCGTAGTTATGATGGAACTGCAAACAAAATATTTAACGAAATTACCTTTAAAAATAGAGCACTGTAATGATTTTAGAGCAAGTGTTTTCATTACAGCTTATAAAAGTAGGTCTATAAATGATTTTAGAACACGAGATTCCAAACGGGACAAAACTCTATTTTGGTGAGAGTGCCAAGGTAAAAAGAAAGATAGAAAACATTGCAAGTGAAGTGCTTTATGCAAATGGTTTTGAAGAGATAGTGACACCTGTTTTTTCTTACCACCAGCATTTAAGTGTTGCGGATGATAAAGAGCTTATTAGGGTGAACGATGAA
>JAHJFL010000065.1 GCA_018824795.1 bacterium
ACAGCCGTAACTGGAGCAACATTTTCTTCAACTTTTACAGTTGCTTCTTGTGCCGCTTCTTTGATTTCAGCAACTGCTACTTTTGTTGTCTCATCAATAGTTTTTGTTACATCTGCTACTGCATCTTGAGTTTCAGCTACAGCTGCTTGCGTCTCTTGTGCTGCTTCTTTAACAACAACTTCAGCTGCTTTCGTCGCATCATCAACTACTTTAGTAATGGCTTCAGTTTTTTGCTCAACTACAGTTTGTGTATTTGTACTGTTCGTAGCTGTTTTATCTTCGCCACATCCTATAAGTAAAGATGCTATAGCAATCGACAATACTATTTTAAAGTAAGTCATGACTTAGTTCTCAGTCTCTTTTGTAACGCCTTCAACAACGTCTGCTGCTGGCTCTGCTTTATCTTCAACAACGTCTGTAAGTGTATTATTTGCATCTTCAACAACATCTGCTACTGCATCTTTTACATCTTCAGCAACTTCTACAGTCGTATCTGTTGCATCTTTAACTTCAGCAGTTACAGTATCAGTAAGCTCTGTTGCATTAGCTTCAACTGCTTCTACAGTTTTTTCTATTACTGTGTTTTGACTTTCATCACCAGTTGTTGTTGCTTTGTCATCACTACATCCGATTAGGAAAAGTGCAAGAGCGATTGATAGTACTATTTTCATATGATTCATCCTTTAAAATTGAATGCGCAATTGTACAACATTTTTTTCGTCTTTCAGATGCAATCGAAAACATAGTTAATGAGTTTGTAAAAGATTTTTGCTATAATTCCACCATTTAAAAAAAGCGAAAACAACTATGAATTTTGAACCCTATCCATTTGAAAAACTTAATAATTTACTCGAAAACATCGAAGTTACAAGCAAATATTCTCCAATAGCATTGACTATAGGTGAACCTCAATTTCAAACTCCCGCTTTTATACAAAAAGCTTTATGCGAAAATGCAGCGCTTCTTCAAAAGTACCCAAAAACTGCGGGAGAAGATGGCTTAATAAACGCACAATTAGAGTTCATTGAAAAAAGATTTCACACAAAACTCAAACCAAGCCAACTTATTCCTACCTTTGGAACAAGAGAAGTCCTTTTTAACTTCCCTCAATTTTTACTTTTTGACAAAAAAGAGCCTGTTATGGCATATACAAATCCTTTTTATCAAATTTATGAAGGGGCGGCAATCGCTTCGAGAGCCAAAGTTATTCATTTGAATTTGACTGAAGCGAACAACTTCAAACCTGAGATAAATGAAAAAGAACTTAAAACTTGTGATTTAGTAATCTTAAACTTTCCAAATAACCCTACTTCCTCTGTGCTTAGCATTGAAGAACTCGCAACTTGGGTAAAACTCGCCCTCAAATATAATTTTGTGTTACTTAATGATGAATGCTACAGTGAAATCTATACAGATGAAGCTATTCCTTCACTGCTTGAAGCTTCTACTTTTGCAGGAAACGCAGCGTTTAAAAATGTCATTGTCATTAACTCTATATCTAAACGCTCGTCTGCTCCGGGTCTGCGTTCTGGTTTTATTGCCGGAGATGAAGCAATACTAAAAGAGTATATGAAATACAGAACCTACATTGGCTGTGCGTCTCCTTTACCTCTTCAAAGTGCTGCAGCAGCGGCTTGGAGTGATGAAGAGCATGTTGCTCTCTCAAGAGAAATTTACAAAGAAAACTTTGCTCTTGCAAAAAATATTTTAAGTCTAGAGATACCCGAAGCAACTTTTTACATCTGGCTCAAAGTGCCTGACGCTCTTGCGTTTACTCAAAAACTTTATAAAGAATACAATGTAAAAGTACTTCCAGGTGAGTATTTGGCACGTGAAAACGCACTTGGCCAAAACCCGGGAAAAGGCTTTGTTCGCATTGCATTAGTAGAAAACCCAACAAAAACAAAAGATGCATTACTAAGAATCAAGGAGTGTTTAGGTGAGTAAAATAGAAGAGTTAAAAGCAGAGATTTTAGTAGCACAAGAGAATTCGGACATTGCCTCACTTTACGTTTTAGAACAACAAGCTCATGAAGTTTTTGATGAGGATACTCTTCATGCTTTTTATGCAAATATTCTTGATTTGGCACTTGAACATCTTACTAATGCTCTTGAGGTGCATAGAGTAATGGACATGAATGAAGTACAAGATTTTGCAACACTCAGAGCATTATATGAGTATGCCATAGAGCATTACAGTGCAGACAAATGCCAAGATGCAAGTGCTCTTTTTGAAGTTCTCAGCGGTTTAAGCAATGACAAAAAGTTCTCGGCAGCACTGAAATTTCACTCTCTAGCTTCGGCTGAGAATCTCCCTTTTGATGACTTTTTGGAAAAAATTGCAGATATAGAAGAGACTCAGAATGCAGGTACTTTTTACATAAGCTGCTTCCAAGAAAAGGCACAAAAATTGCTAGATAACGTCCAAAGCAAGGGAGAATAATAGTATGAAGATTCATTTCATTGGAATTGGCGGCATCGG
>JAHJFL010000066.1 GCA_018824795.1 bacterium
AAAAATAGCCGATTTCACTTGACTTTTACGAGGTCATAAAGTATAATTTCGGCTCAATTCACATTCCGGATTAGCTCAGCGGTAGAGTAGGTGACTGTTAATCACTTGGTCACTGGTTCGAATCCAGTATCCGGAGCCACATTAAATATAACCCCTAAAATACGGACTTCCAAAGCAATTTACTTACTCTGTGTGCCCAAAGTGTGCCCAAATAATCCCATTAGATATTACCTAAAAAAGAAGCTCTTTTAATATCTTCCCTTTTTCTATACTTCGCATACATCTGTAATGTCATAGATGCATCACTGTGACCTAACATATTTGAAACCCATAAAATATCTTCATTGTTCTCAATCATGATAGTCGCAAACGTATGTCTCATTTGATAGATAGTTCTAAATTCTATACTGCACTCTTTGAGTAGATTCTTCCACTTAGTATTTCGTATGCGTTTGATGTCATAATAATGTTCATCTTTTTCATTTAAAAATACATAAGAATCTTTTGAGCCAGTACGTTCATATTGCTCTTTGAGATATGGAAGAAGATTATCGAGTATGTCTATTACTCTTATTGAGTTTTTAGTTTTAGGAGTGGAGATTGTACCCATGCGTATAGCTCTTTGAATAAAAATCTCTTTCTTCTCAAAGTCTATATCACTCCATCTCAAACCTATTAACTCACCGCTTCTCATACCACTAAAGAATCCAAGTGCCGTAAAAGCTTTCATATCATCTTTTGCAGTTTCTATAATAAGTTTGACTTCATCAAGAGCAAAGGATTTTACTTCCACCTTATCGAGTTTAGGAACTTTGACTTTAGAGATAGGATTCTTGTCTATTATCTCATCTCGTATAGCATCATCAAATATAGTGTTAAAGGTAGCTCTTACATTTCTAACTCTTCGAGGTTTTAATGTATCTAAGAGTTTATTCTGCCAGAGCTGTATATCTGAGGGTTTTATCTTATCAAGGCGTTTTTTACCAAAGGTTGGTGAAATATGTAATCGTATAGAAGTCTCATAATCATAGGTAGTTGTAGCTTTTCTACTTTTTGAGTGTAAAGACAAACTTACTTTTGCATATTCATCAACAGTCGGTATTGTGTTTTTCTCTTTTTCAAAGAACGCTCCTGAGTTTAACTTATGGATAATCTCAGGAAGTATTTTTGTAGTGGCAAGTTTGCGGTTTGCTTTTGTATCATCAAGATTAAGAGTTCTTCTATATCTGGTTGATTGATAGTAAAACGTTATCCACAATTTGCCGTTGTTGGTTATTAGTTTCAAGTGTGTCCTTTTCGACCACCCAAGAATCTATTGCAACTCTATCAAAGAGTATTTTACCGCTTTTTTTAAAAAAGTGGATACCTTCTAGGAAGTGCTCATCTTTGATTTTATAGATTCTATCAGATGAATAACTGAGATATTCAGCAAGTTCTTTTACGCTTAACCACCTTTTTGTGTGGGCGTTTTGCAAATTAATATTTAGTTGTTCCATGAGTTCAAACATCTTTGGAAGGAGTTTTAAACTCTCAAATTCTATGTTCATAGTGCACCATCCTAAAACGGAAACTCAACAAGCCCACGTTTTATAAGCTCATCATGTAACTGATTATAGGTATGTAAAAGTTCATTGTATTGATTATCTTCAATATCAATTCCTTGCATCTCTTTAGATAAAAGTCTTTCAAAGTTGACTAAACCATTGTCAGAGTAAGTTGTGAAACTTTCTTTCATTATTTGCTGTTGTGATTTATACTCAGCGTGTAACTCTTTATAGCTGTCTCTGAGTTCAAACGATTCTTGAGCACTTTGCAAAAGTTCGAGGAAGTAATAAAGTGTCGGAGCATTCCCGTGAAGAAGTAAACGGGTGATTTGTCTCTTAATTGGTTTACGGGCATCTTCAAGAGAATATCTATAGGAGATTTTCTCTATCTTTTCCATAGGTGTAGTTATCTGCATAAAATCATTATTGTCATAACTCTCTGTGATGTATTTCCAAACAGGGAGTATCTCAGCTCTTTTTCTGTTACTAGAGTTTATCTGCTCTTCTGTGAGTGATGAAGTATCCAAGAGTTTGATTAGGTCACATCCAAGTGTAAAAAGAGTCTTAGAGCGACTTAATGCATCTTCTATGGTATCAATGTCATATTGCTTTAAAAACTCTCTGTGATATTCAAATTCAACGTTAAAGATAGGTTTACGAGTGTCGAGATTATTTATTAGAAAATAGTTGTGCATCATCTCTCTTTTTATCTCTGTTGCACCTTCTAGTTCTTTGAGTTTATTGTAGATTCTAAGCAAGAATGGTTTTTTACCTACATAATATGTTTCAAGTTCATATCCAGTTGAGCGTTCACCAATGTTTGCACTATGGTTTTTCTTTTTGGAAAGAATCATCTCTTTACGAAGATAGTTAAAATTATGTTGGATGAACATATT
>JAHJFL010000067.1 GCA_018824795.1 bacterium
TACTTCTGCCCCGCCGATACTTCTCATCTCAATCATAAGTAATTCACTGTTTGTACCTGAGAGATATAAATCTAGAGTAGAGTTATTTAACTGTGAAAGTACAGGATTTAAAACTAGCTCTCCATCAATCTTTGCAGCTCTTACAGCAGATACTGAACGATTAATGTCTATGTCAGAAGTATAAAGTGCTGCAGAAGCTGCGTTTAGTGCTAAAATCTGTAAATCCGACTCTTTGTCAGCACTAAAAACCATAATGGTAATCTGCGTTGGATAGCCAAAACCTTTTGGAAAAAGAGGACGTAATGAACGGTCTACAATACGTGAAGTCAGTGTTTCAAAGTCACTTGGTTTTGTTTCACGTTTAAAGAAACCGCCCGGTATTTTTCCTGCAGCATAACTTTTTTCTATGTATTGCACAGTTAAAGGTAAAAAGTCATCTTTTACTATCTCTGTTTCATCAATAACTACAGTAGCCAAAATAACTGTATTTCCCGATTTGAGCCATGCTGAACCATTTGTCTGTTTTGCCACATACCCAAATGAGTACTCTTCTACTCTATTTTCTAACTCTACTTTTACATCGTATTTCATTTATGTTCCTCTAATAATTTTTCTATTGTTTCGTCATCTACCGCTTCAAACTCTTTATAATAAAGCCGCGTTTCTACATAATCATCTATATCATAAAGAAAATAGACATTATCTGCGAATGCTTCTAAAGACTCCAGCACATCACTAGGAATAACCGGAACAGCAATATGTACTGCCTTTGGTTTTTGAGAAAGTATCGTCTTTAAAGCGGACATGAGCTTTGAACCTGTCTCACTTCCTTCATCTACAAGTAAAACGACCTCTCCTTCAATAGATGAAAAATGACGCCCTTTTCTGTATTGGTAAACGCAGCTAAGTATCTCTTCTTCATGTTTACGTCTTGCTTCACCATAGATATAATCGTATTTTATGTCAAAAGATGCAACTAACTCTTCATTAATCACTATCTCTTCATTTTCACTTACTCGTGCTATTTCACACTCATGATTATTTGGAGCCATAATAGCTTCAGAAAAAAGAAAATCCAACTTATTTGAATATCTCCCTCGAAGATATGAACCAAGAAGTAATCCCCCGGAAGAAACAGCTATTATCTTCCATGCTTCCTCTTTAAACTTTTGCATCGGAATGAGATCTATAAGTTTTTTAGCAGCATCTTGACGATCATGTAAAATATTTTTATATTCTTTCATTTAACTCCATCACTTCTTCTTATTCATTAAGTCTCATAGCTATATTTGACTCTCCGAAATCTTTTGTAGAAGTCATAAACGGCTTGAGCACAACTGTAAAATATATATATCTATCATAAATGGATGATTGTCCATCATTTGTTAAGACCGGTCTATTGTTCTCAGCATAACGCACGCCAAAATCCCAGCATCTTTTTTTATATAAAAATCCAAATTCTAAACTTTTTCTCTGTGAAGATTCCAAATCATAATCATATCGTGTATGATAAGAATAATGTCGATTGTAAGTATACCTTGCCGTTGATGTTAAATAACTTGTACGTCTTAGAGTTGTTACATTATCTAATAGAAAGGTATCTCTATACATATGCCCCAATGAGAGATTGAATCCATAACCCTCATAGGAAGCCTTGTTAAATATCTTGGAAAAAAGGTGTTGATCAAAATTATAAAACATGTTGTTATATATGCTTATGGAATCTGTTATATGATAGTCAAGTTCATTTTCAAACTCCCCTGCTTTTGTCTCCTCTGTTCCGTAAACAAATTTCTGCGCTATACGATGGTAGAGTATCTCTTTACCTAAAGAATTATACAAATACTGAGCCATATTAAACTCAACTGCCTCATCAATATCTTTAATATTATAAAATTCACACTGAGCACTATCTAAATTTTCAGGGTCCGAGCAGAACTCTCTTTGGTCCAAATAGTAGCCGGTTTTTGACTCATTTCCGCCTAGAGTATATTTTGATGAAAAAGAGATTACGTGCGTGTAATCTTCAAATACTCGCGTTAAATCTGTTGACGCAGAGAGAACATGATAGTATCTGGCGAAATAACCATCGTTATATTCAACGCCAGGAAGTAAAACTTCTTCATTACCACTAAATTTTGTGTGTTGTCCATAAAGATTTGCTTTATATGAAACATTCAAAAATTCGTCAAAAAGAGAGGTATAGAGCGTGATAGGAACATTAACATCTGTCTGCACAGCTGTTTTACTTATTTCTCTTTCAATATTTGTGGCCCTAGCATCAATACTGTATAAAAGATGATCTTGTAAAAGTGTCTCCAAATAATGGTGATAATGTGTTACCGGAAGCTGTTGGAGCGTATCTTCATTACTTGACTTTGTTAAATCTTCATAATATTTAAAGTAAGCTCCAAAATAATCATTACTTGTATTATAAAATAGATTGATTCTTGAGAGTACCTGGGTTGATGTAGCTGTATTAAATGTATCATTTGATGAAAGATTAATGTAATCAACATCATTCATCTTATTAATGTCCGTATAAAGCCCTGACTGGCCTTGAAACTGTGTTCCAAACCACTGATTGATAACATCTTTATTTTCATATTTAAAGTTATACCCGTAGTGGCTGTTATTTGCTAGATTCTCTTTCTCAACATAGGCATCTTTCTCTTTAAAGTAACCGAATTTCAATTCACCCTCAGAAATTTCACTGTCTACAAATCGAAACTTAGAGTACACCCCACTTCCGCGCTGCGTTCTCACCTGTGGTCTTAACTCTAGATCCCACCAATCCTGCTCAGCAATATAAAGGGGCTGTTCATAAAAAAAACCTTCACTTTGTGACAAACCCATAGAAGGAATCAGCAGACCTGTTCTTCTTCTTGTGTCAAGTGAATAACCAAAATAAGGGGTATACAAAATAGGAATATCATAGATATAAAGTCTTGCATTATAAAGATTCATCCACTGTGAATCTGTGTTGTAATCAGAAGAGCTAAACTCCATTTTCCAAAGAGGATTTTCAGGTTCACAGCCACTTAAAACACCAGCATCTATGTCGACATCTTTATCTTTATTTACCCCTTCATTTGCACTTATCCAAACCTCCGAAGAGTTATCTAGCATAAAGAAAGGTTTAAATGTTTTCTCTTTTTTTTCTATATTTAATTTTGCATAATTACCTAAAACTCTATACTCGCCATCGTAAGTTGCGCGAATATTGTCAAAAAGTTCCAAGTCTCCTGTTGTTTTATTGTAAACAGCGCTTTTGGCATTTAAAAAGTAATCCTTATATATGACTGTAACATCACCGCTTGCGTTTACTATATTGTCTTTTGAGTCTATTGCAGAAGCATATATTTCCACCTTATCTTCTGCATGAAGCATCAAAACAAAGACAAAAGATAAAAAGAGAAGTTTATACATCTACAACCAAAGTTTTAGCAGTTTTATCATGCCATGTTTGGCGTGCTGGATCAAGTATTCCCCACAAAAATCCAAGATAAAATATCATTTCACTAATCACCCGAAATATCGCACGATTGAGCGAACTAATAACACTTGGATTATCAAGTGTTTTTATTTCAATAACCCGTATTTTCATAGCCATTTTCCCAAGAGATGCACCGTAATGCATGACAAAAAATCCCTGATAGGCTATCTTCATAAACATGTATTCCAAAAAAAACATATTGGTTACATTAATCATCTCTTCTATATTTTTAGCAGTAGAAAAAGTATCCCACAAAGCAATTATCAGCAAGAATGAAAGCAGCATTTCGTCAATAAAAAATGCCATAGCTCTCTTTTTAATATCTGCTAATTTTAAATCTTCCCTAAAAAGAATATTTTCTATCTCTTCGTTCATTCTATGCCAGAGCCTGGTAGGCGATATCTGTACGGAGTTTTTTACCTGCGAAGTGTACTTGCCCACAACGCAAATATGCTCTGTCTCTTGCTTGTTTTATTGTATCACCTAAGCCAACACAGACTAAAACACGTCCGCCGTCTGCATATAAAACGCCATCTTCCATACTGACACCGGCGTAAGAGATATGTGTATATTTTTCTATCTCTTCATGGTGTACTTCATCAACAATTATCTCTGCTGGTTTGGAATTTCCATAAGGATAATTTTCGCTTGCCATCACAACACCAACTGCATATTGTGAAGAAAATTCAACTTTAATTTCAGCAAGTTTATTTGTTGCAGCTTTGTAAAACATATCACTCACGCTTGAAGTCATGAGCGGCATCAATATTTCACACTCTGGGTCTCCAAAACGCACATTAAACTCTAAGGTAATCGGCTCGCCATTGACAACCATAATACCGATAAAGAGTACTCCTTCAAAAGGAGCGCCTTCTTTTTGCATTCCATCTAGAGTAGGACGAATCACTCTGTCTCTTACTTTTTGGTAAAGGACTTCATCCACAAGAGGAGTTGGAGCGTATGCGCCCATACCACCTGTATTTGGGCCTTTGTCATTGTCTTGAAGTCTTTTATGATCTTGCGCAGCTGGGAGTAGAATATAATCTTTTCCATCACATACCGCGAACATAGAAAGTTCATAGCCATCCAAGAACTCTTCTACAATTACTTTTTTTCCGGCATCACCAAAACTTTTTCCGCTTAACATTTCAGAGATAGCAACTTTTGCTTCATCATGACTCATTGCAATAATTACACCTTTACCGCCACAAAGTCCGTCTGCTTTGACTACTATCGGAGCTGTAAGTGTATTTGTGAATTTAAATGCATCTTCAATAGAAGCAGTTTCTATATAACGTGCTGTAGGAATATTATATTTTGCTAAAAAGTTTTTCATATAAACTTTTGAGCCTTCAAGTTGAGCGGCCTCTTTACTCGGACCAAAAATTGTAAGGCCATGAGATTTGAAAATATCTACAACGCCATCAACAAGAGGAGCTTCTGGGCCTACTATTGTTAACTCTATTGCGTTTTCTTTAGCAAACGCAGCCAATTCGTTGTAATCTTTAATATTGAGATTTGTACCTAAAGTATGTGTTGCTCCATTTCCCGGTTGAAAAAAAAGTTCATGTGTCTCTTGTTCATTCAAAATTGCACGGGCAATAGAGAATTCTCTTCCCCCATTACCTAAAATTAATATTTTCATTTTTTCTCCATAAAATTAAAAAAGCACTTAGTTGTGATATTTAGAATAAAACAACTAAATGCTTAAAACAATCCAAGTAGCCGTCTCGTAATTGGCTTGGTTCTAAAAGCCGTAATTGGGCGAAGCGAGACTTTTTAACGGTGGCATTTTCTCGACAGAGTTAACGTATCTCAAACGAAAGTACCGGCACACAAAAAGTTCTACTTGTTCGCTGTTTGTATATGTAGAACCCTCATATAAACGATGTCTCGAACTACCTAGATTGCTAATGTCATTATACAAAATAGATACTTGATTTAATTTTAGCTTGCTATTTATATGAGACTATTTCCTAAGTAAAAAA
>JAHJFL010000007.1 GCA_018824795.1 bacterium
CAAAATTGTACAGCCCGTAAAATTCTTAATGGATCTTCTACAAATGTTGTTTTATTTACAAAATGCAAGCTATTGCTCTTTAGGTCTTTTATGCCATGGTGCGGATCTAAAATAATTTTCTTTTCTACATCAAAACCGATAGCATTTATGGTGAAATCCCGTCTTGATGAGGCTACTTCAAAGCTTAACTGTGAATAGGTAGAAACTTCAAAACCTCTGTGCCCTGAGGAAGTTTTAGCTTCAAGTCTTGGAAGAGAAAAATCTAAATCCAAATCTTCAAAAAGCAGCTTGCAAACGCCAAAGCTCTTTCCGACTTGATTTATATTACCAAACTCTTGTAAAACTTCTTCGACATTTTCTAGAGAGGAAACACCGTAAAGTTCTATGTCAATGTCTTTAGATTCTCTTCCTAAAAGAGAATCTCTTACATAGCCGCCAACAATTACTGCAGTGATATTAAGATTTTTTAATTTTTTAAAGATGAGGTCTAATTTATGTGGATATTTAATCATTTGGTACTTTTTAGAAGATTTTATTTCTCAAATATAACGAATTTTGCAATTAAATATAAGTATTTACATGGTTGAATGGTAGTATAACATTAATTTTGGTATAATCGCGAAAATTTTTAGCCTAAAGTTTCAGATGAACTTGAAACGATTCAAAAAGGAATACACTTGCAAAAAATAAGAAATATTGCAGTTATCGCACACGTTGACCACGGTAAAACTACACTTGTTGACGGATTGCTTGAGCAATCTGGAACATATGGTGCACATGAAGCACATGATGAAAGAGCAATGGATAGTAATGCTCTTGAGAAAGAGCGTGGTATTACGATTCTTTCTAAAAATACAGCTATTCGTTACAAAGACTACAAAATCAATATTATTGACACTCCGGGTCACGCCGACTTCGGTGGTGAAGTTGAGCGTGTTCTTAAGATGGTAGATGGTGTTTTAGTTCTTGTTGATGCGTATGAGGGTGTTATGCCTCAAACAAAATTTGTTGTTAAAAAAATGCTTGCACTTGGTAAAAAACCAATTGTTGTTATTAACAAAATAGATAAGCCTTCTGCTGATCCGGAACGTGTTGTTGACGAAATGTTTGACCTTTTCGCTGCAATGGGTGCAACAGATGATCAACAAGATTTTCCAATTATTTATGCTGCTGCTCGTAATGGTATGGCAAAATTAAACATGGAAGATCCAGACGGCGATTTCGAATGTATTTTCGAGACAATATTAGCCAACATTCCTGAGCCAGAGGGTGACAGAGAAAACCACACACAGGCACAGGTATTTACACTTGACTATGACAACTATGTTGGAAAAATCGGGATTTCTCGTATTTTCAATGGTGTTATTAGAAAAGGTGACAACGTAATGCTTGCAAAAGCTGATGGCGAACTTGTAAAAGGTAAGATTTCTAAACTTATTGGTTTTCACGGTTTGAACCGTATGGAAATTCAAGAAGCTGAAGCTGGTGATATCGTTGCGTTTGCTGGTCTTGAGACTGTGGATGTTGGAGATACTATCTGTGATCCTGCTAATCCAATGCCACTTGATCCTATGCATATTGAAGAGCCGACTCTTACAGTTGTATTTTCTGTAAACGATTCTCCGCTTGCAGGTCAAGAAGGTAAACACGTTACTTCAAATAAATTAAGAGAGCGTTTAGAGTTCGAAATGACAACAAACGTTGCTATGAGACTTGAAGTTGTTGGTGAAGGTAAATTTAAAGTTTCTGGTCGTGGTGAGCTTCAAATTACTATTCTTGCTGAAAATATGCGTCGTGAACAATTTGAATTTGGTGTTTCTCGTCCGGAAGTTATCGTTAGAGTAATTGAAGGTGTTAAATGTGAACCATTTGAGCATTTAGTTATCGACGTTCCTGAAACTTTAAGCGGTTCAGTAATTGAGCGTCTTGGTAAACGTAAAGCAGAGATGAAATCTATGTTGCCAATGGGTCAAGGTTTCCAAAGAATCGAGTTTGAAATCCCAGCTCGTGCTCTTATCGGTTTCCGTGGACAGTTCCTTACAGATACAAAAGGTGAGGGAATCATGAATCATTCATTCTTAGAATTCCGTCCATATTCTGGAACTGTTGAATCAAGAACTTACGGTGCACTTATTTCAATGGAAAATGGGGATACTTTAGCATATTCACTATTTAACATCCAAGATCGTGGAGTTTTATTTATTAACCCACAAACGCAAGTATACGAAGGTATGATTGTTGGTGAGCACTCTCGTTCAAATGACCTTGTTGTTAACCCGATTAAAGGTAAAGCACAGTCAAACGTTCGTTCATCTGGTGCAGATGAAGCTATTAAACTTATTCCACCTCGTGATATGTCACTAGAGCGTGCTTTAGAGTGGATCGAAGATGATGAGCTTCTTGAAGTTACACCAAAAAGTATTCGTATTCGTAAAAGATTTTTAACAGAATCAGAAAGAAAACGCAACACTCGTAAATAGAAATATTTTTACAAAAACTCGCAAATTTTTTTTGCGAGTTAACCCTTTTTTCCCTTTTTAAATTTTCAATCTTATTCAAATCTGATATTTATATTGAGATGGTATAATCATAAACTTTATAAAGTATTTGGAGCCATACAATGAATAGAAAACAGATATATAATCCTGACTCAACTGAAAATGTAAACGATAGAAGAGTTTTTGGTGGCAATCCAACGGGTATTTTTGAATTAAATAACATTAAATATCAGTGGGCATATAATCTTTGGGAAATGATGTTAAACAATACATGGTTTCCTAAAGAAGTAGACATGACGCGGGATGTAAACGACTATAAAAATCTCACGGAAACAGAAAAACAAGCTTATGATAAAGCACTTTCACAGCTAATCTTTATGGATTCATTACAAACTAATAATATTATTGACAATGTAAATCCTTATGTAACGGCACCCGAAATAAATCTTATTTTAGTACGTCAATCTTTTGAGGAAGCATTACATTCTCAGTCTTATGCGGTTATGGTTGACAGCATCTCAACAAACTCTGCAGAAATTTATGATTTATGGCGTCGTGATATGATGCTCAAGAATAAAAATGATGCCATTGCCCGTGTGTATCAAGATCTTGCAAAAAATCCTTCAGAATACAACTTTCTAAAAGCATGTTTTGCTAATCAAATTCTTGAAGGTATCTACTTTTACAGCGGCTTTGCTTATATTTATACACTCGCACGTTCTGGAAAGATGCTCGGTTCTGCACAGATGATACGTTTTATTCAAAGAGATGAAGTAACGCACTTGGTACTTTTTCAAAATCTAATCAATACACTCAGAAAAGAGAGATCTGATCTTTTTACAGATAAACTCAGAGCAGAAGTAATTGAGATGTTTAAAGAAGCGGTCAAGCTTGAATCGGCTTGGGGACAATACATTACACAAGGACAAATTCTTGGTTTAACAGATACTATTGTTGAGCAGTATATTCAGTTCTTGGCTGATGAAAGACTAAACGCAGTCGGTTTTGATAAAATTTATAATGTCTCAAATCCAATTAAATGGGTAGCAGATTTTGCAAAA
>JAHJFL010000068.1 GCA_018824795.1 bacterium
GGTAAATATCTTTACCCACATGATTTTGGCGGATATGTCAAACAGCAGTATTTAGCAAAACCGCTCAAATTTGTAGAGCTTAAAGATATTGGTTACGAGAAAAAAATGAAAGAGTGGCACACTACTTTAGAGAATCTCTAGAGTATCATTATTAAATCCTTCAGTAAATTTTTGCTAACATCTATAACTCATAAAAAAAGGATTTAAAAAATGGAAGTATCATCACGTGGCAATATTATAAACATAGATGGAAATATTAAAAGTATCTTGGATTTTCAAACTATTAAAAACAACATTGACACTATCATCCCTCAATACAAAAATATTATTGTCAACATAAATGATTCTATATCCATCACATCGTCTGTTATTGGCTACTTTAACAAACTCATTCTCAAAGACAATATAAACCTACAGATCAATGTTAGCAGTAAACAACTTATTGAACTTTTTGATGATTTAAATCTCACGAGCACCTTTCACGTGAAAAGCATTTAAACAAGATGACTTCACAGCAGACTGCTTTAGAAATAGACAAAAAACTCCAAACATACCAAGACAAAGAGAACTATAACTCTTATCAGGAAGAGTTGGGATTTTCTAAAGAGTTAAATATCTTAAGAAATGATTTTTACTACAAAATGATAGAAAAAGATTCTTCCTGGCTGGTTGATTTTCTCTATAGACCTTTAGATATTATGAGTGGTGATGCATATACAGCAAGAGAGATAGATGAGCATAGAACTTTTTATCTCGTTATAGACGGCATGGGAAAAGGGCTCTCAGCTTCACTTACTGCTATGCTCATGAGCGCATTTATTAACCATCTCATTGACAAGATGAAAATGTATGATAGCTTTGACTTAAACATACTCATTAAAGAGTCTTTAGAGTATATTCAGCCTATCTTACTCGAAGAAGAAGCGCTGTCAATAGACTACATTCTTATTAACAACTATTTTCTTTCCATGGAGTATGCAAAATTCTCTATGCCCGCTATGCTTTTACAATCTAACGATAATGAAATCATTAAAATAAAATCCAATAATCCTCCAATGAATAAATACAAAAATGAATATGTAACTTCCACTTTCAATATTTCAAATATTTCAAAGTTTCTCTTTTACAGTGACGGTCTTGTAGAAAATGAGACCTGCATTGATGAAAGGCCTTATATAGATTTTATTCAGGAAGATTTTTCGAACTCTTTTACAAAAGAAGATTTGAGAGAGAGAATTTTTGAAAAAATCAAGGTTCAAGAAGATGATTTAACACTCATTTTTATCAATAAACTTCCATCTTTTGACAACGCAGCCCATAAAAAAGAGTTTAGCAGTTCTCTTGAAGCGGTCAAAGAAGCAGGTGAATGGTATGAAAAACTATTTGAAGATTTAGCTCAAAACGCAGAAGTGACAAATCAGGCAAGCCTTGTTTATACAGAACTTTTTATGAATGCCTACGAACATGGAAATTTAGGCATAGATAGCTCTTCAAAACATCTCCTTATCCAAGATGATAAGTATATAGACACACTTACACAACTTAGCCAAAATTGCAATAAAAAAATTTTCGTACAGCTCAACAAAATAGAATACGCAAATAATAGCTATATGGTGACTAAAATATCAGATGAGGGTAAGGGATTTGACACACAAATTTTGAGTACAATCTTTAGAAATGGACAAACTTTTAACGGACGGGGAGTTTTTGTATCGAGGAAAAATTCTTTGGGAATTTATTATAACAGTCGGGGAAATTCAGTCTTATTTATTCATAAAATTTGATAGCTTAGCAAAGCTAAAAGACCAAAAGGTCTTTTAAACTTATTTGCTTAGTGCTGCTTTTGATGCATTTGCAACTGCAGTAAACGCAGCAGCATCATTCATCGCCATATCAGCAAGAATTTTACGGTCAAGCTCGATACCAGATTTGTGAAGTCCATTGATGAACGTTGAATAATTCATTCCATTTAAACGAGCAGCAGCATTGATACGTATAATCCATAATTTACGGAATTCACGTTTATTTTGCTTACGGTCACGGAATGCATAGTACAATGAACGTTCAATTTGTTCTTTAGCTTTTCTAAAGTGCTTACGGCGTCCGCTGTAAAAACCTTTCGCTAATTTTAATATCTTTTTGTGTCTTCTTCTACGAACAACACCTGTTTTTACTCTTGGCATATTTTTCCTTTTTCTTTACCCAGACGTTTCTATGACGTTCAAGGTGCCATAATTCTATGGACTTGCCCAATTAGATAATTGGAGATTTATGAGACAACTAAAATTAGTTAATCATAGCCTTAATGTTTGCTTCGTCAACTTTTGCAATCACTTTTGGAGTGTTTTGGTCACGACGAGTTTGTGCATCTTGCTTAGTTAAAATGTGGCTTCTAAATGCAGTTCCGCGTTTAACAGTACCGTTTTTCTTTACCTTAAAACGCTTTACAGCGCCTTTTACCGATTTCATTTTTGGCATCGATGGCTCCTTTGTAAAATTTTTGCTTCAATTTTGATTCTCTTTGCGAACACGTCCACAAAGAAATCGCTAGCCGCTGAGGCACTAAAGCTTGCCTCATAGAGGTAAATATTATCTTCTCTATTTTGGGAATGGGATTATATCTAAACTATTATAAATTTTTGCTACAATATCCGCATGAATTCAATTAAACATATACAAAACGCACTAAACGAGCTAGATGCCGAGGTACAAACCATTCTTTTAGACTGGAGCATACCTTTAAATGAGAAAGATAATCTCATGCTTCCAATACTGCAACAAAAAAAAGTTTTAGTGCAAACAATGGAAGATTTGACTTACCTTAAAGAGCATCCGCCGACTCCAAATCAGCCTTGCGGTATCTCTAAATACAGAGAAGACTAAGAAAAACGAAAGAGTTTTCATTAGTTCTCGTTCAATAGTTTTGTTTTTATTAAAATATCTTCATCACCTTTGAAGTCTATATGAATCAGATAGGCTTCGGAGGCATTTTCATCACTCTTTGACTGGTTTTTGTAGACTCGAAAACTATTCACTTCTCCCAATGTATCGACTACAAATTCACTCTCTATACCTAAAGGATACTCACGTAAAGGCTTGAGCGACTCTATGCGGTAAAGCTTTTTATCTTTCACCAAATAGCCGACATAAGGATTGTGGCGTTTATGCAGTGAGTGCGCACTTTGCATAAAAACAACGTCCTCATTTCTCTCTTGGTTGAGAATCTTCAAAGAGGCATTCGCATCACCTTTTTGAGCCAAAGAGAAATCTAAAAAAACCACTCTTTTTTTCAACTCAATCTCTTTTATCTCATCTGTTGCTTTTTTAAAAACAGTATTGGAAATATTAAGAGAAGAGTAACTTTGATACAAATAAATCATCATAATGGCTAAGATTGTGATGGAAATCATCATCTCTATAAGGGTAAAAGCCTTTCTCATTGAAGTTTCACTCTTGTCAGCGAGATGGAGACATCTTCAAATTTCAATACAGATTTTCCCATTTCAAAAACCATGCCGGAATTTGTCTCTTTTGCAGCTTTTACTTCTGGATTTGTCTCCTCTGTATCTGCTTGAAATTCTGACAAATCTATCACCTCAAGCTCCTGATAAATTACATCAACTTTTTTATTTTTAAGTTGGCGTCGTAAATCATCATTCATATCAAAATCACTCAGTAGTTCATACATCGTTGTTTTTTTATCTTGAAAGCCATATTTTTGACTTGCCAAAAATGCAGAAAGATATTGATTGTTTTGCATTTTTTTATCTAGCTGAAAAAAGATGTGCGTATTGTTTGCAAAGAGCTGCAGCAGCCCTAGTATGACTACAGAGATAATCATCACTGCAACCATAACTTCTATGAGAGTAAAACCTCTACGCATGCCCTAAGCCGATGCGTATTGCTTCTTCTAGAGA
>JAHJFL010000069.1 GCA_018824795.1 bacterium
ATTCTAATATATGGAACTTGTTTGAATAGATCTACTTTTGCGCTTTTTGTAGCGCTCTTAATTCACTTTGTTTTTTTACTTTTGTTTTGGATTCTCGGAATGCTTACTCCGGAACTGAAAAAAACTGAGCCAAAAGAAGAAAAAGAGCAAAAAATAAAAATTTCTCTCAAAGAAATGCCAATTAAGCACAAAGAATCCGGACTTCCAAAAGAAGAGCCTAAACAAGAACCAATGCCGATTGCTCCGCCTATGCCAAAAGGCTCTCAACTCGAAAAAATCGTAGAACAGCCGCCTGTAAAATATGAGCCAAAACAAGAGCCAAAGAAAACGCAGCTCAATAAAAAACCAAAACCAAGTAAGCCTGAGCCAAAGCCAATAGAACAGCCGAAAGTTGAACCTTTACCGCCAGAAAAACCTTATATACCGCTAATAGAACAAAAAATTGAAAAACCAAAACCAAAAAAAGAGCAAAAGAAAGAAGATTCACTTTTTGATATTCTATCTCAAGATAAATCTGCCCAAGAAGTAGTAAAAGAAGAGACAAAGACGTCTTCGGGTGGAAATATTTCCCAAAATATTAAAGAGTTGTATGGTGATGAATTTGGTAAAATGACTCCGGGACAGCAGCAGTATCTCATAGATAATCAAGAAGTTATGAGAAGAATTACCCAACAAGTTCTAACTCGCGTGGCAAGAGTGAACATCAAAGAAAATCTCAATGTCAACAAAACAAATATTATTGAGTTTTATCTGCATCCAAATGGAGATATGACAGACTTCAAATTTCTCAAAAAAAGCGGCTATTACGTTCTAGATGACACTACAAAAGAGACGATAGAATACGCATATAGCAGATATCCAAGACCGAATGAAAAAATACTTATCCGGTACAACGTATTTTACAATTTAGCCAATTACTAATCAGAGTCTCTCAAAAGAGCTAACGCACCTTTATAGATTGGCTCATCTATAAAGCCGTATTCTTCATCTACAAAGCCTGTTACTCCCATCTCCTGATGCATCTCAAAAAGTTTGATAATGATTTTGGCTCTGTTTATCTGCGCTTCTTCATTGACAAACATCAGGTTAACCATCTCCACTTGCTTTGGAGATATACACCCTTTCGCATGATAGCCCATACTTTTTTCCAAAGAAATCCACTTGCCAAATTCAACTAAATTTTGAAACTCCTGATAGACAAAAGAGACAGGTTTCACACCCATAGATTTACATGTAATTAAAAAATGTGAAAGCATATAAAGCATGGTTGGGTTATGTCTGTCTATAAGGTTATGAGAGAGTTTCATATCTGCAAAAAGGTCTAAAATACCAAGATAAAAAGTAGTGACCTTATGATTTACTGCCAGTGCAGAGAGATTATGCCACGCCTCTGCTGTCTCTATGGAAAGATGCAGTTCTGTTTTAGTATGTAAAAGCGCTAAAACATTTTTTACTTCTTGAACATTCTTTATTTTTGGAACTCTTATGGCATCGGGTGAAAACTGGTTAAGGTAAGTAATCTCTTCGTAGCCGCCCTCTTCTAAAGCATTTACTCTTACTACAAGTTTCTTCTGTGATTTTTGATGCAAGGAGAGAAAAATTGCACACAATACAAGAGCAAAAGGTTTATCTTCTTTGCTTACACCGTCTTCAAGGTTAAGCATAATGCAGTCAGCTTCGAGCTCTTCTATTTTACTTAAATGCTTTATATTATTGCAAGAGAGCATCAGCACTGACGTAAATCCACTGCTTGTGTTAATAGTTCTTGCTCGCGGGCTAGCTAGTGCATCTAGCGCTTGCAAATCACGTTTTGTATAAGCTTCTTCAACTTTTTCAAGGAATTTATTTTGCATTTTTAGCCTCTGTTGCTTCTTTAAATAGAGCATTAATGTCTACTGTTTCTTTTGTTTCTTGCGTTTCTTTTTTTTCTGGCACTTGTTGCGTTTCTTGTATCTTAGCCGTAGTATTCTCTACTTTAAGCTCTGGACTTACCTTTACTTCTTGCACTTTTTTTATGGCCGTTGCTAGTTTCGCCTCTTTGGCTTCTTTTATTTTGTTATTTTCTTCTTCTTCTTTTGCTTTTTTTGCTTCTTTGGCTTTTCTCAGTTCATCTTCATTGAGGAAAAAATAGAGTGCACTTATCTCTTTTGGTGTTAAAAAGTAACGGGGCATACTGTCAAGTCTTTTGTTTAGAGCTTTGTAAAAAGAAGCATAATTAAGATTATTTATCACTGGACCGCGAAAGCTTTTTTCTACATTTTTGTGTATGTATTTAGCGACTATCTTTCCTTCGCCTTTTTCTCCATGGCAGTGCTGACAACCAATGCCTCTTGGGTTTTTATAGAGCTGTGCAGCATACTCTTCTTGGGTTATAAAAGTTGTTTTTGCACACAAGAGCAGTGGCAGGGTTAAAAAAAGTATATATCTCATCTCAAAGCGACCTTTTATCATTTAAACGATATTATAATAGAAAATTTATTTATGGGGTTTAAATGACACTTCTTGATGGAAAAACACTTTCACAAAAAATAGAACTCAATGTTCAAGCTGGTGTAAAAGAATTAAAAAGTAAATCAGGTTCAGTTCCTGGATTAGCTGTTATTTTAGTAGGACAAGACCCTGCGAGTGCGGCATATGTGAATATGAAAAAGAAAGCGTGTGACAGAGTTGGATTTTATTCTGTAACGCATGAAATGCCAGAAGATATCTCTCAAGATGCAATTGAAAATACTATAAAAATGATGAATAACAATCCAAATATAGACGGAATTCTCATTCAACTTCCACTTCCTCCGCAAATTGACACGACAAAAATTTTAGAACTTGTAGACCCAAGTAAAGATGTAGACGGTTTTCACCCTTACAATGTGGGAAGACTTACAACTGGGCTTGATGGTTTTGTTCCATGTACGCCGCTTGGTGTTATGGAACTTTTAAAAGAATATGGCATAGATGTAAAAGGAAAGAACTGCGTAGTTGTCGGTGCTTCAAACATTGTTGGAAAACCTATGGCTGCTCTGCTTTTAAACGCAAACGCAACAGTTGAGATTTGCCATATATTTACGGATGATTTAAAAAAACACACCCTAAACGCAGATGTACTTTTAGTAGGTGTCGGTGTTATTAACCTTATTAAAGAAGATATGGTAAAAGATGGAGCAATTATTGTTGACATCGGTATTAACAGAGCTCCAAATGGAAAACTTGTCGGTGATGTCGATTATGAAAATGTCGCTCAAAAATGCTCTTACATTACACCCGTTCCAGGTGGTGTCGGACCGATGACAATTGCGATGCTTTTGAGCAACACACTTAAAGCTGCAAAACTAAATTACAAAGAAAAGAACTAAATGAAAAAAGCCCTTCACAAAGCGTATAAATTTTCCAACTCATGGACTGGAACTATAATTATAGTTCTTTTTGTTATTTTCTTTATAGCTCAGGCGTTTAGAATTCCTTCAGGCTCAATGAAAGACTCTCTTCTTGTAGGAGACCATCTTTTTGCTAAAAAATTTGCGTATGGTATTTCTATGCCTCACATTCCATTTTTAGAGCTCTCTATTATGCCATGGAGTGATAAGCTGCGTTTACTAGACGGCGACAAACCTTCTCGTGGTGATATCATCATTTTTCGTTACCCGCACAATGTTAAACAGCACTTCGTGAAACGTTGTGTTGCCCTTCCGGGAGATGAGCTTTTTGTAGACAACAAAGATTTGTATCTGCACCATTCTGAAGGCAATGAATGGATTTTGGAAAACTTTAAAGGCTATGAAACTGTAACTATCGCAGATAAAGTCTGGGTGAAAAATCCTTATATGAAAAATCATCCTGGCATTCATCATGATGATAAAATCATTAACAATGGTCAGTATCCGCTTCCTCTTTTTTATGTTAATCCGCTAAAGGTTCAAGAGAATGAATACTTTATGATGGGTGACAACCGCGACCACTCAAATGACAGCCGTTTCTGGGGTGCTGTACCTTACGACAACATTGAAGGAACACCTTGGTTTATCTACTTCTCAATTAGTGAAAACTGGGAAATAAGATGGGACAGAGTTGGTAAAACGCCGACAGACTTGGAAGAACCTCTTCATTTGGATTTAGCAAAAGCAGAGAGACTTAAAACACAAAAAGACGACCATGCAATCTATTGATTTATTACAAATTTTTGTAGCCGTTCTTGCCCTTGCCATAGCTATTATCGGGCATGAAATTATGCATGGCTGGGTTGCCTATAAATATGGAGACTTTACGGCTAAAAACGCAGGAAGGCTTTCTATAAATCCTCTCATCCATGTTGATTTGGTCGGGACTATTATTGTTCCTGCAACCATGTACTTTTTACCAATACTTCTTGGCGGTGATAGCGGATTTTTATTTGGCTGGGCAAAACCGGTTCCGATTAACACTGCAACTGTCATAAGAAATGCAGGTTACAACGGAGCTATGCAGGTAGATTTGGCAGGAATTGTCTACAACTTTACTTTGGCGGTTTTTGCTTCTATTGTTTTAGTTGGAATGGACAGACCGACATCGGCTGACAGCTTAGTCTATATATTTTCTTATATGCTTGTCTATCAACTGCTTATAATCAATGTAGTTTTAGGAGTATTTAACCTGCTCCCTATTCCTCAGTTTGACGGAGCACACTTTTTAATGCACCTCGCGCTCAAATACAGAGTAAACGCAGTCGCTGAGTTTTTTTATAAAAATGAAAGATATGGCATTATTGTCGTTTTAGTTGTTTTAATGACACCACTAAAAGATTACCTGCTCATACTTCCTGTAAGAACAATACTTCAATTATTAACATCATAAAAAGGAACGAAATGAAATTTTACATAGCGACAGACCATGCCGGCATTGACTTGAAAGATTATACGGTTGAACTTTTAAAAGACAAAGGTCATGAAGTTGTTGATTTAGGACCATTTAACAAAGAGAGAGTTGATTACCCTGATTATGCACATAAAGTTGCAATGAGCGTCCTAGAAGACACTTTGGCACACGGTATTCTTATCTGCGGTTCAGGTATCGGTATGAGTATGGCGGCAAACCGTCATGCAGGTATTCGTGCTGCACTTTGCCATGACGCGTACACTGCAACAGTAGCTCGCGGACATAATGATGCAAATATTTTATGTTTTGGTGAACGCATCATAGGTCGCGGTGTAGCAGAGTCAATTTTAGATGCATGGATTGCCGGCAGCTTTGAAGGTGGCCGTCACTGTGGTAGAATTGAGAAAATAGAAAATATTATAACTCATTAAAACGCAAAATGAGCAAAGTCCATCTTTGCTACGCTAGCCGCTTGAGCTACTAAAGCTTGCCTCATTCGAAAGAGAGGATTTTTTGGTGTTTTTAAAGAATTTTAATTGGATATAAGGATAAATTTATGTTTTGGGAATGGTCACTTTTAACAATACTCTCGATGTTGTCTGTCTATCTCTTTGTGAAGATGTATTATTTTAAAAGCATCACAAGCAAAGAAAAAAGAGGCAACGATTTAATGAAACTCACACTTAAAGAAGCTGAGATTCTTATACGAAAATACCAAATACAACTCCAAAGAGCACTTGGTAATGTGGACATCTTAAGTGAAGAACTTGCAAAGCTCAGAAATGAACTTAAAGTTCTCAAACAAAGAAACTCAAAACACAGACAAGAGACTGACCGTCTTAATGGTAAAATTAAAGCTCTAGAAAGCAGAATAGATGCATTATTGTAAGAGGAGGGAACAGTGACACTTAGTAACACGGAAAGAAAAATTATTGAAAACTCAATCAGAGATATTAAAGATTTTCCAAAACCCGGCATAGTTTTTAAAGACATTACAACACTTTTAAATAACAAAGAAGCTTATGGCGTTTTGATGAATCATTTGTATCAGAGATATAAAGAATATAACCTTGATTATATAGCCGGAATTGATGCGAGAGGTTTTATCTTTGGTGCGGCTCTTGCACAGATGCTTGGAGTCGGATTTGTCCCTATAAGAAAAAAAGGCAAATTACCCTACACGACTATCAGCGAAAAATACACCTTAGAGTATGGCATAGATGAAGTGGAAATTCACCTCGATGCTTTTAGAGATACACGAAACGCAAGAGTTCTTCTCATCGATGACCTCATAGCAACAGGCGGAACTGCAAACGCAGCTGCAAAACTCATAAACAAAGCCGGAGCAATATGTGTTGAAGCATGCTTTATTTTAGCTCTTAGCTTCTTAGACGGACAAAAAAAATTACAAGAACAGACTGAAGTCTATTCACTTATAGAGGTAAATTAATGTATATTCCAAGTAAATCAAAATTTGATCCGGATGAAAACGGACATTTTGGAATTTTTGGCGGCAGATATGTTCCTGAAACACTTATGCCGGCACTTTTAAAACTTAAAGAAGAGTATGAAGCAATACGCTTTGACAAGAATTTTTGGCAAGAAGTAGACTACTATCTTAAAGATTATGTCGGACGCCCTTCTCCACTCTATTATGCTGCAAATATTTCTAAAGAGCTTGGAGCAAAAATCTACTTAAAACGAGAAGATTTGAACCATACCGGAGCACATAAAGTCAATAATGTTATTGCGCAAGGGCTTATGGCAAAGCGTTTAGGTTACTCTAAAGTTATTGCAGAGACCGGTGCTGGACAGCACGGCGTTGCTACAGCTACCATTGCTGCTTTGCTTGGACTTGAGTGCGAGATTTTTATGGGTGCAAAAGATGTTGCCCGCCAAGAGCTCAATGTATTTCGTATGAAACTTTTAGGGGCTAAAGTCCACGCTGTAGAGAGTGGTTCAAAAACACTCAAAGATGCTATGAATGATGCAATCAGACATTGGGTAACAAACGCAAGAGACACTTTTTACATTATAGGAACAGTTGCAGGTCCGCACCCTTATCCGATGATGGTAAGAGACTTTCAGGCAATAATTGGCTGGGAAGCCCGTGCACAGATTCTTCAAAAAGAGAACCGCCTCCCGGATTATGTTATTGCATGTATTGGCGGCGGTTCAAACGCCATTGGAACTTTTCAGCACTTTTTAGAAGATGAAAGTGTTGAGTGTATTGGTATAGAGGCTGGTGGACTCGGTGTAGAAACAGATAAACACGGTTGTTCTTTGGAAAAAGGACGTCCCGGCGTTTTACATGGACAAATGAGTTATCTGCTCCAAGATGAAGACGGGCAGATTCAAGAAGCACACTCTATCTCAGCAGGACTAGATTACCCTGGAATTGGACCTGAACACGCTTTTCACAAAGACAACAACTCTGTGAGTTATGACAATATAACAGACCAAGAAGCACTCGATGCTTTTGTTTGGCTTTCACAAAAAGAGGGAATCATCCCTGCGTTTGAGAGTTCTCATGCTATTGCATACCTTAAAAAACTGCCAAATATAAAGAACAAACTTATTATTGTCAACGTCTCCGGCCGTGGTGATAAAGATATGATTCAAGCAAAAGAATTGCTGCATTTTGATTAAAAAGAGGAAAGTATGAACATTAAACTATCTAAAAAAAATATAAGTGAAATAGAGTCAGATATAAAAGTTGATTTTTTAAGTTCTAAGGATTTAAAAGCTCATGAGCAGGTTAAAATACTCACTCAAGCAGGCTTCAAAGCAGAACAGGATTCTCTTTGTTTTATGCATGAGCAAGGCGTACTTTTTTGCGGTATTGAAAGTAATACAAGTGATGATCTGAGAAGCTCTGCAAGTTGTGCCATAAAAACTCTAAAGGCTTCAAACTATAAAAGTGTCAAAATTTTATGTGAATCTGCTGATGTTTTAGCAGCGCTTGTAGAAGGAATTGTACTTGGCGGTTATGAGTATATAAAATACAAGTCTGAGCCAAAAAAAGTTGCTCTAAAAAAAATAACTCTCTCATGTGGCAGTTCAGATTTTGAGACTATGCAAAAAGTTTTTGACGAAGCGCTTATCGTTGCAAACGCAACAAACTTTACTCGTGACATCGTCAATGAAATTCCTGAAGATATGAATCCTCCTGCCTTTGCAAAACTTGCGAAAGAGTTGGCAAAAGAGAATAATCTTTCTTGTGAGATTTTAGGCGAAAAAGAGATGGATGCTCAAAAAATGCATTCAATGTTGGCTGTCGGACGTGCTTCAAGACATGAGAGCCAACTTATTCACCTTACATATAAACCAAAAGGCGCGAAGACAATTATCTCTTTAGTCGGGAAAGGTTTAACCTATGACAGTGGCGGACTTAGCCTTAAAGCTGCTGCTTCAATGGTAACTATGAAAATGGACAAAGCGGGAGGCTGTAGCGTTTTAGGAATGATTAAAGCAGCAAGTGAATTAAAACTTGATGTTGAAATTCACGCTTTCATTGGCGCAGTTGAGAACATGATAGGCGGTGATGCTTACAAACCTGATGATGTTTTGGTAGCTCGTAGCGGAACGACTATTGAAGTAAGAAATACAGATGCTGAGGGACGTTTAGTTTTAGCTGACGTACTTGATTATGCTCAGGACAAAGTAAAAGCTGATTACATCTTCGACTTTGCAACACTCACAGGTGCTTGTATGGTAGCTCTTGGGCAATATACAACAGGTTTGATGGGACACTCAAGTAGCCTTAAACACAGAGTCCTTAGTGCTGCAAATAACTCTGGAGAGCTCGTTGGTTCTCTTCCTTTTAACAGACACCTTAAAAAACTCCTTAAAAGTGAAATTGCCGACATTTCAAATACCTCTTCAAAACCTTACGGTGGAGCAATTACGGCAGGACTTTTCTTAGATAAATTCATCAAAGAAGAAAATAAAGAGAAATGGCTTCACTTTGATATTGCAGGTTCAGCG
>JAHJFL010000070.1 GCA_018824795.1 bacterium
AGCGTAAAATAATTTATCTGATTTTGATTTAAACTGTTGTCAAAACTCAACAGCATTCTTCCTTCTTGCCATCTGATTGACTTTAGCTTATGAGACGATGTAATTTTTATATCATCACTTTTTTTACTGCTGGTATATAAAATCTCCGTTTTTCTTTCATCATGAGCCTCTTTTTGAGGAGCTACGAAAGGAGTTTCTTCAATTTTCTTTTCTACAGGAGGAGTTGGAAGAGGTTTTTTACTCGTGTTGTATTGTGAAAGTTCATCTGAATACGCAGAGACATCTATATGCAGTTTGCTGCCGCTCTTAACAATTCCGGTTAAAGCTTTTATTTTAAGCTGTGCATCGTTTTCCATGATAGAACGCAGATAGATACTCTTATAATCATCGTACGCTCGAAATTGATTGCTCTTATTATTGGTCTGCATAAAAGCATCTGCGCGGTTTAATATCTCATCACTATCGGCAGCATGAAGAGAAAAAATCAATAAAGTAAGTACTAATAAATGGCGAAGCATATATTTATTTATTCACCTTCGGTAAGCTTTTTGAGTAACTCTTTTACAGATATAAGTTCAGTTAATCTGTATCCGTTTGTTCCTGAGAAAAATAGACCGGTTTCAAGATTGCCTTCATAAGCGTCACTGAGTCTGTCTGCTATACAAAAACCAACTGCTTTTGCTTCTTCGCCACGATTACATGGAGCAACACAGTTAGAAATACATTTAATAGCCGGACCTTCTCTTTTTTCTACAAGTTTTGTCAAGTTTGTTCTCACACCTTGAGCAGGATACCCAACCGGAGAGGCCATAAGTTGTATATCTTCTTTTTTTGCGTTTATAAGTACCTGCTTAAGATTCTCATGAGCATCACACTCAAAAGTACCGATAAAACGCGTACCCATCTGTACTCCACTTGCCCCCAAAGCCATCATCTCTTCTATATCATTTTTATCCCAAACGCCACCAGCTGCAATAACAGGTATATTTCCCCAAAGTGCTGCTTCTGCAACCACTGGTGCTACAAGATTTTCTAACTGATTTTCAGGCATTGCACACTGCTCATAAGTAAAACCTTGATGCCCTCCACTCTTAGGACCCTCAAGAACTACTGCATCTGGAAGTCTGTCATATCTTTGTTTCCATCTTTTACAGATTATTTTCAAAGCTTTTGCAGATGAGACAATTGGCACAAGCGCTACATGCGGGTACCCTTCAGTGAATTCGGGCATATTTGTAGGAAGTCCCGCTCCGGTAATAATGATGTCTATACCCGATTCACAAGCATCCGTAACAACACGGCCATAATCATTAATAGCATATAAAATGTTTGCAGCTAAAGGCTTATCGCCACATATTTTTCTTGCATTTTTTATAATCGCATCAAAACCCTCTTTTGAGTAAAAGTTTGCAGCATCTAAAGGTCTGTCTGCTACAAGTTTTTTAACGTGTGATTTATTTTCATAATAACCAGTACCTACAGCACTGATTACACCAAGTCCACCCTCTTTTGAAACATTCCCGGCAAGCTGATCCCAACTAATACCGACACCCATTCCACCTTGTACTATAGGTTTTTCTATAACATATTTACCAATTTTCAATGACTCAAAACTCATTAATTTACCTTTAATTTTGCAAACTTTCTTTTTCCAACTTGAAGGATGTACTCACCCTTGCATAGTTGAAGCTGCTCATCGGATATTTTTTCTTGGTCTATTTTAACAGCACCTTGCTTAATATCTCTTCTTGCCTGCGAAGTAGATGGAGTCATGTTACAATCTACTAAGGCTTTAGCAATCCAGATTTCTCCATCGCAACTATAGTCTTCCAAATCTGTTGGAATTTGGCTTTTTGCATGAACATTATCAAACTCTTCTTTTGCAGTTTTAGCTGCGTTTTGCGAGTGAAATCTTGCAACAATTTCCATTGCTAAATTTTCTTTTACTGTTTTTGGATGAAGGGAACCGTCTAAAACGCCATCTCTAAGAGCTTCAATCTCATCTAAAGTTTTAGTACTTAAAAGCTCGTAATATCTCCACATTAACTCATCAGAAATACTTAAAACCTTTCCGAACATATCATTTGGCTCATCAGCAACCCCAATGTAATTGCCAAGAGATTTACTCATCTTTTGTACGCCATCAAGGCCTTCTAAAATCGGCATCATAAGAACTGACTGTTCTTTGCCTATCTCATATGCACGTTGGAGATATCTTCCCATTAAAAGATTGAATTTTTGGTCTGTCCCACCTATTTCAATATCGCTTTTAAGATGTACACTGTCATAGCCTTGTAACAAAGGATAGATAAACTCACTGATAGAGATAGAAACTCCGCCTTTGTAACGTTTGTCAAAATCATCACGCTCCAGCATTCTTGCAACATTGTAAGTTGTAGTCAAAGTAAGCATTCCGGATGCGCCAAGTGGATTTATCCATTCTGAATTAAAAACTACCTCAGTTTTAGATTCATCTAGAATTTTGAACACCTGTTCTTTATAGCTCTTTGCGTTTTCTAAAATATCTGATTGACTTAAAGTCTTTCTTGTTGCACTTTTTCCGGTTGGATCACCAATTTGCGCAGTAAAATCCCCAATTAAAAACTGTATTGTTGCTCCATACTTTTGGAATGTAGCCAGCTTTTGCAGAAGCACAGTATGTCCTAGGTGCAAGTCAGGAGCTGTCGGATCAAATCCAGCTTTTACAGTATATGTTTTACCCTCATTAAAATATGCCTTTAGCAGAGTTTCTATTCTTGGCATATCTATAATTTCAGCACTACCTCTTTGTATCTCTCTTAAAGCCTCTTGTAACATTTAAATATATTCCTATTTTATTAATTTTTATAGGCATCATCAGTTCTTATCAGATGAATAACCTTTATTTTTTTCTCTATTTTATTGCGAAGTGATTGAATATCAGCTTCTTTTGACTCAAATCCAATCTCGCAGTATTTGATATATGTATTGCTTTCTTTTCCTAATTCTATAGAATTAATATCAATATTGAGCTTCACCAAATAGGTTAGAAATTCTGCCAAAGCACCCTTTTCATTATGTAAAGAAGCAATGAGATTATAATTATAAATATTTAAATTTTCCCATTTCACATAAACCATAGGCTCATTTGCTTCTAATTTCTTCGCTGCTGTATTACACATTTTATGATGCACATGAACTTTCGATTTATCTAAAAATCCTAAAATCTGATCACCAGTTTTTGGATGACAACAATAATCAAAAACAACGTCATTCACGCCAGTAACACTGAATATTTCTATTCCCGAGAGTATGCTTGATTTAAGTTTAAATCTATGTTTAGACAAAAAACTTTTAAATCTGCTATTTTTACTGATGTCGCTTGTGTATTTATGTATCACACTTTTCAAACTTTCAACATCTGAGGCTATCGCGGCTCGGTTTTCAATTTTATTTACTTCGAGCCACTCTTCGACTCTAGTATTGTTTAAGTTCATCGCTGTTGCCAAAATATTTGTTGCCAATTTGTTATTAATTTCACGAACTCTGGAGTTGCAATTCAAACGCATATTGGCAGTTGCTTTAGATGTTTTAACCGCATCAATCCAGCTACATCTTGTAATAATCTCATCTGAGAGTTTAATTTTTACAATGTCTCCATTTTTAACTTCCGCCAATAGAGATGATTTAACTCTGTTAATGAGACAAGAATCAGCCTTATTCCCAACTTCAGTATGAACGGCATAAGCAAAATCCAGAGCAACAGCACCACGCGGAAGCATAAAAGGATCCCCTGTAGGAGAAAAAACAGAGATATCATCTGAATAGAGATCATTTTTTATGAGTTCATAAAAATCTTCTACGGATTCATTTTGATACTGTAAATTATTAAGCCAGTCAAGTTTAATGTTATTGCCACCGTTTTTATATTTCCAATGAGCAGCAACTCCAAGTTCTGCAGTTTTATGCATAGTATAGGTTCGAATCTGAACTTCAAAAATAGTAGTATCATGAAAAACAGTCGTGTGAATTGTTTGGTATCCATTATCTTTTGCAACAGCAATATAATCTTTAAAACGCGATGATAAAGGCTGAAAATTAAGATGAATTAGCCCCAAAATGTTATAACACTTTACAGCATCCGTAGTCAGAATTCTTACTGCTAAAAGGTCTAAAACCTCATCAATTCCAACACCTTTTCTCTGCATTTTCAAGTAAATAGAATAACGGTGTTTTACACGTGAGAGAATCTCAAAATCTTCTTCACAAAAGCCATTTGTCAAAAGAATTCTTGTAATCGAATCTTTAAACTCGGTAAGTTTCATATCTATAGCATGGTAGTTTGTATCGAGATAGTTATCAATATGATGTTTTTCTTCTTTAAACAGATAGCCAAAACTCAAATCTTCGAGCATATTTTTTAAAAATGAAATACCTAAACGCTGAGCAATAGGAGCATACACAACCAGTGTCTCTTCTGCAATTCTGAGCTGTTTATGTGGAGGCAGTGCATCGAGTGTGAGCATATTATGCAGTCTATCACAAAGCTTTACGACTAAAACTCTTATATCTTCTATACTCGCTAAAAGCATTTTTCGAAATGTTAAAGCAGAAACCACTAACTTTTCATTCGATGAAGATGGTAGGAGTTCAGCATCTCTTATCTTGTCAATTTTTGTAAGTCCGCCAACTAGGTGCGCAACATCAGAACCAAAAAGCCTTGAAACATCTTCTATATCAGCATCAGTATCTTCAACCACATCATGCAAAAGTGCGGCTATCGCCATTGATTCATCATTAGTTATGGAAGCAACAATGCTAGCAACCAAAATTGGATGAATAACATAAGGTTCGCCACTTTTTCTTCGTTGCGTTTTATGTGCTTCTATGGAGTATGCTAATGCTTTTTCAAGAGAGGGAGAAGATGCTATCTGGACAAAGAGGTATGCTTTTGCCGAGTCAACATCATGAAGATGTTTAACTTTTTCTATATCTATTTGACTCAGCGGCAAATGATTACTTTTCTATATTTTTGAAACCCTTGATGACTACAAGGCCTTCAGCAAGTTCCATAAGTGCTAAATCAGCAGGCTTAATACTTTTAGTATCAATATTGATCTTACTTGGTGAACCATTAGAAATCTCATCACATCTTTTCGCTACTGCGATTGCGATTTGGTAACGATCTAAATGTGGGTTATTATCTAAAATTTTTGCTGTCAGTTCTTCAACTTTCATGTTGTTCCTTTGAAATTATTTTACTATAGAGCAATTTTGCATATTGCCGTTGAGTATATCTAGTAGATTGCCTTTAATAGACATATCACATACAATAATTGGTAATTTATTATCTTTTGCCAGAGCAATTGATGTATCATCCATTACGTTTATATTATCACTCAATGCCTGCTCATAACTGAGTTCTGATAATTTAACTGCATCAGAAAACTTTACAGGATCTTTATCATAAACGCCGTCTACTTTTGTAGCTTTGATAATAACATCTGCGCCAATTTCTACAGCTCTAAGCGTTGCTGCTGTATCTGTTGTAAAAAATGGATTACCTGTTCCTGCTGCAAAAATCACAACACGACCTTTTTCTAAATGTCTAGTAGCTTTACGGTTAATGTAAGGCTCTGCGATTTGCTCCATCTTAATAGCTGTTTGCATACGTACTTCAAGGCCTGCATGTTCACAAGCTTCTTGCATAGCAACACCGTTAATTACAGTAGCAAGCATTCCCATATAATCGCCAGACGTTCTTTTAATAATTCCGTCTTTTGCAGCAGTAACACCACGAATGATATTTCCGCCACCGATTACTATACCGACTTCAATGTCAGCGTCTACTAAAGATTTTATCTCTTGAGAGATATAATTGAGAATCTGCGTGTCAATTCCATAACCCGCTTCTCCAGCAAGAGCTTCGCCCGAAAATTTAACCAAAACACGCCTCTTAGCCATCTATCCACCTTTTAGTAAAAATCGAGGAATTATACTAAAAAATGTCTTTGAATTTACTTTGAGTATAGGAGATAAATTCATAAATAAATATATTTGTAAAACTATTTCACAACTACATTGTCTTTTTATAAGTGCTCTTTTACTATAATCGAAATCTTAAAATCTACATTCTATAAAGTGAGTTTATGAGCTGGTTAAATTTTTTTGAATCCAAAACAAAAATGAAACATGCCTTTGGTCGAGGTACGAATGCGACTATTTCTTCTGATGAAGAAGAACTTTTCAATAAATCCTATGAAGCATTTGAAAAAAAAGATTATATCAACGCCTATGAGTATTTTTTTAATTCTTTGCAAAACTTTACAAATGAAGTTGCAAATGAAAATATAATTATGCAAAAAAATGAAAATGAGCTGCATTTTGAACTCTTTCAAGGAACCGCGAAAGTTACTGGAACAATCACTCAGGAAACCTTTTATGCTGAAGTTATTATGGTTCATAAATCAGATGCAAACGTCGCTCTTAAGCGTTATCTTCTTGAGCGAAACTATCAACTTACCTATGCTAACTATTTTACTGAGGATTCATACATTAAACTCAAACTTTTTCATGACAACACCACTATGAGTCCACAAAAAATCTTCTTTCCTATGAGAGAAATTGCCTTAAACGCAGACTTTGACAAGGAACATACTAAAAGTGAATTTAAAGAGATATCGCTTCAAGATTTAGATCATTTAGAAAAAATGGATGAAGAAGAGCTACAGATAAAATTCAACTATTTAAGCGAACAGATCCAAGAAGTTGAACTCAAAGTTGCAACACTCCCATCAAATGATAATGCGGGTATGCAGGCTTTTTTATACTTAAATCTGTTTTTCGAAATTGATTATCTTCTTGTTCCGAAATGCTCAATTTATCAAAATATGAGCAAAAAAATTGTCGAATATTTTTCTGATGATGACACTACCATAGAGTCAAAAAACGAGGAACTCAAACGCTATACAAATGTACTTAAAGAGATGCCTTTTGAAGAGTTCAAAGGTAATTTTTATAATGCAAAATATACTTTCAATCCAACGGAAAAAACCTCTTTTGAAGAACTCAGCATCTTTATTCACGAATCTCTTATGAAAATACGCTGGTATAAAAACAACAGATATCATCAGATTATTCCAACAATATACAAGTATATTGCGTTTTATATACTTTATAACTATGGTTTAAACCCCGTCATCAGAAATCTTCTTCATCTACTTGTTGAGATTCAAAATCCTGACTTTTTTAAAAAATTGGGCTATTCAACACTCTATAATCAGGATGAAAACAGCTTTTCGAAAAGAACTATAATATCTCGAATTGAAGAGATTATTCTTCCTAGTCAAAAACGTTTTAAGTTACTGAAGCCTTTTGGCAATGAACTCAACTTCACAAGTTTAAATGAACTCAGCAACAGCTACTATTTACAAATTAAAAATTTAAATTTTGAGGAGATTTGAGTATGAACACCCAAGCAATTCTCGAAAAATACATTGAAAACATAATCCAGATTATGACACCTTATGGTACAGGGACAGGCTTTATCATAGATAATCTTATTATTACAAATTCCCATGTTGTAAGTGGGCTTAAAGAAGTTGTCATCAGTGCTAAAAAAGTTAAAAGAACCATTGCAAAGGTCATTTATGATGATCCGGATTATGACCTTGCCTTTATAGAATTTGATTTTGAACTTCCTAAGAATGGTTTGAAATTATCTCTCACTAATGTCGAAGATGGAGACATAACCATCGCCATCGGCCATCCCTATGGGTTGAACTACACAGCAACAGAAGGTATAGTTTCGCGTGCTTCAAGACTTCAAGGCGATTTGGAATACATCCAAATAGACGCGGCCATTAATCCAGGAAACAGTGGTGGTCCTCTCTTAAACGCAGATGGAGATGTAACCGGAGTCAATACTTTTATTATCCAAAACGCAAACAACCTTGGTTTTGCTCTTCCCTATTTTTATGTTGCCGAGGCACTGGAAAATTTTAAAAAGCTCCATAAAAAAAACATCATCAAGTGTCCTTCATGTAAAAATCTCATCGATGAAGAGA